>CALPNW020000007.1 GCA_943325035.2 Sphingobacterium thalpophilum
AAGAGGTCAAATTCGAAGGAGCAGAGAGATGGATTAAAAGGAATGAATACCTTTTTACTAAAACCAGTCTCTGATTGCCAGGTAGTCATATAATCAATCATATCATAATTGCTGATTTTTTCGAAGAAAATGGAGCACCCGAAAAAGGGGTTTGCTTTCATAGTATGAGCCATTTATTGGGTAATTCTAGCAACGGTTATTAATTACGTCTGCCTTAAATTGTAACAGCTGTTTTTTCATCTCCTTAATTTCTTTCATCTTTTTTTCTAAAGAAATCAACTTATCCTCTAAAATTTCAAGTTTTTGCTTCTTGGAATATTTTTGATTATACCACGCATCAATCATTTGTCCGATTTCTTTTATTGTAAACCCCACCAGTTTAGCATCACTAATGAACTCAAGTTTTTCGATAGCCGCTTCGTCATAATGATAGTAATTATTTGACTTGACGGATTCGTCCTGTTTGCCTTCAATTAAACCCGACTTTTCGTAAAAGCGGATGGTATGAGCAGAAACCCCTGTTTTCTTAGATAGTTCGTTGATTAACATAATACGAATATAGCTTGTTGAAAAATAAATACCAACCATAGACTATACTCTAATGTTGTAAGTTTACACAAAACCGGATAAGTTTGACTAATTTTTAAAAAACTATATGCAAAAGACCGTATTGATTACAGGAAGTTCCAGTGGAATTGGGAAAGCAACCGTTTTTGAGTTTGCTCAAATGGGATGGAATGTAATAGCAACCCAAAGACATCCTGAAAAAGAAAAAGATTTTAATCAGCTACCAAATGTAACACTGTATGCGTTGGACGTTACTGATCTTGATAGTGTCATTCAAACAATGTCTGCTGCCCAGAAGCAGTTCGGTAAGATTGATGTTGTTGTAAACAACGCCGGATATGGAGTGGATGGAGCGTTTGAAAGCATGTCTGATGACATCATTGAAAAACAATTTAATACCAACGTATTTGGATTGATGAGAGTAACCAGAGAAGCAATTAAAATGATGAGGCCAACAGGAGGTGGAACGATTATTCAAATATCAAGTATGGGGGGTAAAATAACATTTCCATTATACAGTATTTATCATGCTACAAAATTTGCAGTAGAAGGATTTACTGAATCATTGCAGTATGAATTAGCTCAGTTTAATATCAGGATGAAACTGGTAGAACCGGGGCCTATTGTTACAGACTTCTATGGCAGAAGCCGTCAGTTTATTAAACCTACAGAAACAAACCAGTATGATGGCTTTATTCAAAAATTTAATGATGCTGCTAAAAAAGTTATGAAAGATGCAGAAGGGCCGGACGTAGTGGCCAGAATGATTTATAAAGCAGCTTCAGATAATAGTAGCACAATGAGGTACCCGGTTGGTAAACCCGGGCCACTGTTATTGAAGCTGAGAAAACTACTTTCAGACAAATTGTATTTCTTGCTGGTAAGAAAAAGCTATAAATTATAATTAATCATTTGAGCATAAACCCCGTCAAGCAGATTGGCCAGCTCCTGGTCTTTATCAGTAACTATATGACCAGCATCATGCGTTGTGAGTGTAACCTTTACCTTATTATAGATGTTGGTCCATTCGGGATGATGATCCAGCGAAGTAATTAACGGAGTTGCCCTTTGCATAAACTGCATGGCCGTCTCAAAATCCGGAAAGCTATATGTTTTTTGCATTTCTTTGTTATTGTTAATCCAGGTAGTCATATTCTTATTTTATTTACGAATGAGCTCTTTAATGGTTACTTATATTGTTTTTAAATTCAAAAATTCTCCATCCACTATAAGCAGTTTGGCGCCATCTACAGAAATTAAAAGATGAGCACTTGCATCATCAGATACAATAAAACTGTCTCCTTTTGAGAGCCTCATTTGTTCACCCGTATTTAGTTCCGTAATAAACGCTCCGCTTAAACAATGTACAATATGTCCTTTCTGGCACCAATGATCCGCCAGGTAGTCTTTTGAATATTCTACCAACCGGATTCTAAGGCCGGCAAATTGAATGGTTTGCCAGTAGGCTACCCCTTTGTCTCCTTTATATTCAACTTTTTCTACCGACGGCCAATTGATTGTCTGAAAAGGAATGGTACTCATGCTGTATTTTTATTAATATATGGTTCTGCTAATTTAACCTTTTGTAGCCGCTTGCATTAAATGAAAAATTTCCCGTGCAAGATTTGAGCAATCCAAACCTATTCTACCTGAAAAAGGTTTACCGGAAATAAACATTAAGTCCTGATAATTGTTAAAAATTGCATGGTTCAGTCAGCTACCTTCATTTTCCCGCACCAGTTATTTAAAAATCATCCGGCCTTGCAAAAAGGCCGAAGGGTTTATATGATAGAAGAATGGCTGTTTTTCAGGCAATATAATTTTCATAAGCAAAAACTGGTATTGCACAGGGCCAGTATGAAGTTCTACGAAAACTGGCTGCAAGAAAATAAATACGCGGTTCATTACATTGATACCAATACCAACGAAAATAAATGCGGACAATTAGTGGCAGCCGCTGCCAGACAGGAAATAACCGAAATACATATAGCAGCCCTGGCAGATGTATGGCTGCTGAAAGAAATGCAGCAGGCTTGTGATCAGTATAAAATAATCCTGCACATATACGACAGCCCCAATTTTTTAAATACTCCGCAAAGTGTTGCCAGTTATTTCAGTGATAAGAAAACCTATTTTCAAACGGATTTTTATACGAGGCAGCGAAAGCAAAGAAATATTTTACTGGAAGCCGATGGAAAACCCCTGGGTGGCAAATGGACTTTTGATGCGGAGAACAGGCAGAAATTTCCAAAAAAACAAAAAGCCCCATCGCTTCAGGTACCCACAGAGAACCACTATATTATTGAGGCTAAGCAATACGTTCAACAACATTTTTTAAATAATTATGGAACCATTGATGAGCCCTGTTTATTTGTAGTAACTTTCAATGATGCCGAAAAATGGCTGGATGAATTTATAAAAACCCGGTTTGCCGAATTTGGAATATATGAGGATGCCATTGTGGCGAAGGAATCTGTGCTGCACCATTCGGTATTATCACCAATGCTTAATATTGGGTTACTACATCCACAGCAGCTATTAGACAAAGCCCTGACAACTGCAAAAGAATATAATATCCCTTTAAATTCATTGGAAGGATTTACCAGGCAGATCATGGGTTGGAGGGAATTCATCCGGATCGTATATGAGCGGGAAGGCACTAAACAACGAACCACCAACTACTGGAAATTCAAAAGAAAGATACCGGCATCTTTCTGGACAGGAGACACAGGAATTGCTCCCATTGATATTACTATCCGGAAAATTCTGGCAACCGGTTATTGTCATCATATAGAAAGACTCATGGTGCTGGGGAATTTTATGTTGTTGTGCGAATTTGACCCCGATGAAGTATACCGCTGGTTTATGGAAATGTTTATTGATGCTTATGATTGGGTGATGGTACCCAACGTTTATGGCATGACACAGTTTGCCGATGGGGGATTAATGACCACAAAACCATATATAAGCGGAAGTAATTATTTAATGAAGATGAGCGATTATGAAAAGGGGGACTGGCAACCGGTATGGGATGGATTGTTCTGGCGGTTTATGCATGTACACCGCAGCTTCTTTTTAAAAAACCCCCGGTTGGGTATGTTGATTCATACTTTTGATAAAATGGCTACAGAAAAGCAAGCGCTGCATTTAGCCAATGCAGAACAATTTTTAAAAAATTTAGATAGCCATCTATAACCATGCAACCCTTTATGAACAATTCCAACGAAATACCGGCAATTGAATTTACCACTGATTATAACCTGATACTTGAAAAAGTGCAGCAGATTGATCCTGTTCAATATGCCAAAACAAGGAATTATATAAATGGGGCCGTAACCTATTTGTCTCCTTATATTTCCAGAGGGGTGATTAGTTTAAAGCAGGTGCAGGAGTCTGTTTTAAGCAAAGGCTACCAACCGGGTGAAACCGAAAAGTTATTGCAGGAGCTGGCATGGCGTGAATATTACCAACGGATCTGGCAGGCAAAAGCTGAATTAATCTGGCAGGATTTAAAACAGCCGCAACCCGATACCTTACATCATCAGATGGTCATGGCATTACAAAATGCTGCAACCGGCATTAACACGATTGATAGACAAATTGAACAATTATACGCTTCGGGCTATATGCACAATCATACCCGAATGTATGTGGCTTCCATAGCCTGTAATATTGCCGGAGCACATTGGATTCAACCTTCTAAATGGTTGTACTATCATTTACTAGACGGAGATATCGCCAGCAACAACTGCAGTTGGCAATGGGTATCCGCTGCCTTTTCCTCCAAAAAATATTACTGCAACCAGGAAAATATCAACAGGTACTCAAATACTCACCAGCTACATACCTTTTTAGACCGGTCTTATGAAGAGATCACTGCCTCATCAGTTCCGGATGCCCTGAAAGCCGTTGGCAGTTTAACCCTCAAAACCATTTTGCCTGTAACAGCCATTCCGGATATAGACCCAACAAAGCCAACATTGATTTATAACGCCTATAACCTGGATCCTCTTTGGAGAAAAGATGAACAGGTAAACCGTATTCTATTATTAGAACCATCCCATTTCAATAACTACCCTGTAAGTGAAAAACTGATCTTGTTTATCACCAGGCTTGCCAAAAACATTCCAGGTATTCAGGTTTTTTGTGGCGAGGTATCAGACCTGGCATCTTTATATAAAGAGGGTAGCCTTTCCCTTAGCGATGCGTTGATTGCTAAAGAGCATCCGGCCTTTGCTTATTATCCCGGCATTAAAGACAGCCGTAACTGGATGTACCCAGAGGTAACAGGCTATTATCCGTCTTTTTTTAGTTTCTGGAAAAAAGCGCAAAAATCAGGTGGTTAGTCTTAAAACAGTTCACACCAGCTGAAGCTTCATCATAATATCGGTTTGCACATCATCCCCTAAGGTGAAAAAGTGTTTATCAAATTCAACGAATCCGTTTTTTGTGTAAAAAGCCTGCGCGCGCTTATTCTCTTCCCATACTCCCAGCCAAACATATGCTGCTTGTTTATGCCTGGCTACCTGAATGGCTTTTTCATACAGTAATTGCCCCACTTTTTTTCTGTGATACTCTTTTAATACATATATCCGTTCAATTTCAAGCGATGTTTTGTCTTTTATTTCGGTCTGGGATTCCCCTTCATTTAATTTTAAATAGCCAATGATATTATTGTTGTGTATTGCAAAATAAAATTCCGAATGAATGTCTGTAAGTTCTGCTGAAAGCTTTTCAGCAGATAATTCCTCCGTTAAATACTTTGTCATGTTTTCCTCCGTATTGCTTACAGAAAATGTTTCTGAAAATGTTTGCCTGCTTATCTTCTGCAATAATTCAATGTCTTTGATAGTAGCTGCTCTGATAACAAGATGTTCCATCCGATAAAGTTAAATGAATAAGGTTTGAGGAAGGCAGGCGATTGGTGAATATTGTTTTATATTTATTATATGAAAGTAAAAGTGAAGATTTGCTGTATCGGATCTGAACAAGAGGCAAAGCTTGCCATTCAGGCAGGAGCTAATGCCCTGGGGTTGGTGGCCAAAATGCCAAGTGGTCCGGGGCCCATTTCTGATCAGCTGATTTTACAAATTGCACAATCTGTTCCCGCGTCTATAGCTACATTCATGCTTACCAGCGAAACAACTGCTGCTGATATTATTGAACACCATAAAAGAACACGCACCAATACCATTCAGATAGTGGATGCATTATCGGCAGGAACTTATGCAGAAATAAAAAAGGAGTTACCCGATATTAAAATAGTACAGGTCATCCATGTTATAGACGAAAGTTCAATAGATGAAGCAATCAGGATTTCGGAAATGGTGGATGCAATACTGCTTGATAGCGGAAATCCAAATGCTGCCATCAAAGAACTGGGTGGAACCGGCAGAATTCATAACTGGAGTTTAAGCAAGAAAATTGTTGAGCAGTTAACAGTGCCCGTTTATTTGGCTGGCGGTCTTACTGCAGAAAATGTACAACAAGCCATCGATCTGGTAAACCCTTTTGGCGTTGATTTATGCAGCAGCGTCAGAACAAACGGCATCCTCGATCCTGTTAAACTGAACCAATTTTTTGCAGCAGTAAATGCATAATACCCTGCCGATTTACTGGCTTACGAAGTATAAATAATTCAAGCAGCCCTGCACAGTTTTATAGTGATAAGACAAGTATACTAATATCAACAAGCTGATTCTTCTCCTCCACCGTTTGCAAAACAGTCCGTTGAATATTGGGTTGAAGTGCTTTTACAAACGGAGTGGCCATGATCCTTTGTGGGGTGGAAATAATAATGGTAGCACCCTGCCCCAACAACTGTTGAACCAGCTTCAGTAAGGGATCAAACTGATCTGGGGCATAATTGATATCACTCATTAATATGGTTTCGCACTGGAGGTTATCCGGAAAATCGTTCCAGTCGAGCACCATAGCCCTCACCTGCTTAAGATGCAGGTATTGAATATTCTTATTGAGCAGTACCACTGCCTCTGTTGCATAATCGCTAATGATCATTTCCGCAGCCCTATGTGCCATTACCAGAGATGGCAAGCCAATGCCTGCACCTATTTCCAAAACACGCTTACCCGCAATCCAAGCCGGCTCTGCTTCCAGAAAGGAACACATGGCTTTTGAAGAAGGCCAGATTTTTGCCCAGTAAGGGAATGGGGTAGATGGCTCATTCGTTAACAAGCTTTCGTACGTAGGCTTCACCAGTTCCGGATCGGGAACAAATAACACCAATCCGTCCTGAGCCTCTACTAACTTATTTGGATAAAGCATCTGCTGTTTTTATTGAACGCAAGGTATTCATTACTTAAGGTTTCTGGAAAGAGATTGGATCTGATCGGTTAATAGTTGATGTGCTGGCGCATGGCCGTTACTGCTGATCAATGAACTGAAAAACGATCTCCCTAAAACAAAGAAATAATCATTTCCTGTTCAAGAAATAACAATATTCTGTTGATACGAAGAGCGCTTATGTTGTAAAATACATATGCTCTCTTTATTTACGTATCAGATTTTCATACAAGCTGTTCACTGTATTTCTGATGACCGTATTAAACCCTTCTGTATAACCGGGATGGCAGCCATTGCTGATTACAACGATCCCGAATTTTTCTTTTGGGTTAAAGAACATGGCACTGTATAAGCCGTATGCAGAGCCGGTATGCCCCTTCATGATCTGGCCCGGTATCATCTTATCGGCTGTCATGATAGCCAATCCATAGCCTTCTTCCTCTGAAAGTTTGGTCTGCATGATCTTAGCACTTTTTACAGACATGATCTTGCCACCTTTATAACGGCCAAAGCGGTTGTGCATGATCATATATTTAGCCAGGTCGGTTGCGGAAATTTTCATACCGCCAGTTGGTGAAAATATGGGAGTGGTTTTTCCCAATACATGATTACTGATCTCCGCACTACGCGGATTATAAGCACTGGGAGATGCAAAAAATCGGGCTGAATCGGTGTTGTATTCATAGATGGTAGCAAAACGTGATTGATCGAGAGAGTCTACACAATAACCCCCATATAATTTTAACGGATCTAGAATATGGTGCTTTACATACTGGTCAAACCGTTCCCCCGAATATTTTTCTATAACAGCCCCTACCATATTATAATTCAGGTTACAGTATTCATACCCAATGCCCGGTTCATAATTATTATATCCTTTTGCCCAATCCTTATTGGTATTGGGATTAATAGCATCAAGCGTAAAATACCCCTGACTGTCGTTAATAGAAGACCGGTGAGACATCACCATGCGTAATGTAATAATGGTTTCTGGATATTTTGGATTTCTAACCTTAAACCCAATCAGATCACTGAAATCATCTTCGAGAGACAGCTTTCCGGCTTCCACCAGTTGCATGATGGAGGTTGCAGAAAATGATTTGGATATGGAAGCAATTCTAAACAAACAATCGTCTGTTAATGGGCTGTTACTGTCTGTATTTTTTAGGCCGAATGAATGGGTATAAATAATCCGGTTGTTTTTAACAACAGCTACCGATAGACCAACCACTTTTGATTGTTGCATGATAGCCTGAATACCTGCTTCAGCTTTATCCGGCTGGCTATATCCGTTCAGGCCGGAAAACAGGGAGATAAAGCAGCTGATGACCAGGGGGAACTGTTTTTTCATGGTATACAATAAATGAATTGGTAAGCTATTTAAAAAATCGGAGAAATGCAGTGAAGTGTCTACTATAATCTAGCGTTCACTGATCCAGATATGAATATCGGGCGGGGCAGGTTCCGGGAAAGGTATCTTTTGCATTATTGAGGGGACAACCCTGTATTTAATTGCCCTGAATACGTTTCTTCTTATCTTACGTAAATACTTTATCGATATGATCAAACGCATTATTTATTTCCTGTTATTTGCTTTAGTAGTGCTTGCAGGCATTCTGGTAACCAACACAATCCGCTTCAGTGAAGCAATTGCCATACACGAATCTGTTCCTGTTTCGGGCATTAGCGATTCAGCAGCTACCCATTTAAGCAAGGCCATTCAAATCAAAACAATTTCTTTTGGTGATACACTGGCAATTGATACAACTGAATTCACGAAATTCCGTGGTTTCATGGAATCTACTTATCCATTGCTTCATCAAAAACTGGATAGGCAGGTGTTCAATCAGTTTAGCTACGTGTTTACCTGGAAAGGAAAAGACACATTAAAAAATCCCTATGTTTTGATGGCCCACACGGATGTGGTTCCTGTGGAAGCAGTGGCCGAAAGCAAATGGCAGCATCCTTCTTTCAGCGGTCTTATAACAAATGATACTATCTGGGGCAGAGGTGCAGTGGATGACAAGGCAGCGGCTATCGGCATCATGGAAGCCGTGGAACAACTGCTGAAAGAAAATTATATTCCCGAACGCACTATTTATTTATGTTTTGGACATGACGAAGAGGTTTCCGGTAAAAGAGGTGCCGGTACTTTTTCTAAATGGTTCAAAACAAATAATATTAAACCGGCACTGGTACTGGATGAAGGCGGGCAGATAGATTTACAGCATTTTAAAAATGTAAAACGCCCTGTTGCTGTAATTGCTACCGGTGAAAAAGGATATGTAAATATTGATCTTACTGTAGAAATTCCCGGAGGACATTCTTCCATACCTATACCGGAAACGGCTATTGATGTATTGAATAAATCGATTGTTAAAATCAGGGAACACCAGATGACGGCAGATATAACCCCTGCTATTTATGAGCTGCTTAAACGAACAGGCCAGTCGGAGTCTTTTATCAGCCGGATGGCTTTAAGTAACTTATGGTTATTCAAAGGAATGCTGATTAAGCAACTCGAAAAATCCAAAGAAACCAATGCACTGATTCATACCACACTCGTTCCTACCATTGTAAAAGCGGGCATTAAAGACAATGTAATTCCTACAGTTGCCAAAGCCACTTTTAACAGCCGTATTCTTCCCGGACAAAGCAGTGATGACGTGGTTAACTTTGTAAAGAAGGCCATCAATGACGAAAGGGTGGTAGTGAAAAAACAAACGATTTCACTCATGGAACCTTCATCTGCCACTTCCTTCTCCAGCCCTGCATTTAAAAAAATTGAAGCAATCACCTACAAGGTGGTACCCAATGCGGTAGTATCCCCGTTTTTAATGGTAGGAGCAACCGATTCCCGGTATTTCCGGGGCTTCAGCGAAGCTGTACTTAACTTTTCAGCAATGCAGGATGCTAAAGGGTTTCATGGTATTGATGAACGTATTGGCGTTACTGACTTACACAGAATGATCTTTTTTTATCAATTACTGATTAAGGAATAATAAATCTTTATACATGTTCAAGAAGCTTTTATTGGTTGTGCTGCCTTTTTTGTATATGGCATCTTTCAGCTTAATGGCACAGGATACCCGAATTGCATGGTCGCCCGAAGAACAAAAAGAACTGTTCGGGTACTGTGAAAAACCAGCACTCATTAATCAGCTGAAATTGGCCGCTGAAACCGCCGACAAAATCGGGCAGATCAATTACTGGGCTACCATACAGAAAATTAAAGTAGCAGAAAATACCAACGACACATTTGTAACTGCTAATGAAGTAGAGGAAGAAGTGGTTAAAAAATACAAAGCCCTTTCGCTGTCGGGCGATCAGTTAAAAACATTAATTGAAAAACGGAAAAAAACAGTCAACGACGCACCCTGCGCCATTGTTACCCTTACGGTTAATCATTCCTACGACACTTTATCTAAACCGCAGATGGTTCTTTTATTCAAGAGCCGGTTCCGGAAAAAGTTGATTGACGGTATTGGCATTAACGGCAGACAGGCCGATATGCTGATAGACGCAGAAGTATGGCAGCAAAAGGAAGCCCTGCAGATTGCCGCTATTCCCATTACTGATTTCAACAGGATCCGTAAAACAGTAGAGATGAATACAGAGAAGGACAGGAAATACCGGATGATCGATTTAACGGAACAACAAAAAGAGTCTGCAACGCTGTTTTTTAAAACTAACCAGTTGTAATGCATATACACCTGCCTCCGCAACAATTATTCCTGTTGCACCTGGTTGGTTGATACTATTTGGTTACTGCCTTGATGGGTACCAGCTTAATGATCCCTATTTTATTGAACAACGCAATGATCGGATAAACAGGATCAATTTCCCACCACTTAGCTGCAAAGTTTGGACGCGCACCTGCATGGTGATGGTTGTTCTGGAATAATTCCCCCAACATCAGGAAATCAATAAACAGGGTATTTTTAGAATGGTCCTTTTCACCCGGAAAATTTCTGTAACCGTATTTATGACCAGCCCAGTTTACCACAGCACCCTGTACAGGCCCTATTAAAAAGTGAACGGGTAACAGCAGAAACATCCACCATTGTGTTGCGAAGAAAACATAAAAGGTAATGTATAAACCCGCAAAGAACAATCTGGTGAACCAGCTATCTGCTATTTTATCTATGACCGGATACACCGGAAAATTTTTATCAAATTTTGGTTCTATCTCCAGCGTTCCGTTTAATACTCCGTTGTACACTTTTCTGGTATGCATCATCATGGTAAATACTTCCCTGAAAAAATGAGGAGTATGCGGATCTTTTTCTGTATCACTGTATGCATGGTGCATTCTGTGCAGAATAGCATATGCCCTTGCATTTAAATAAGACGTTCCCTGGGTAACCCAGGAATAGATGTACCAGAATTTTTCCCAGAAAGGACTCATGGTAAACATTTTATGCGCAGAATACCTGTGCAGGTAAAAGGTTTGTCCAAAAAGAGAGAGGTACCAGTGAGCTACTAAAAAAAGCAGAATAATCATTTACTAATTCCATTTGGAGGGTAAAAAAATTGGAATGCAAATATTGCTCATTATCGCTGATAAAAATCATTCGTTAAATACAAATAGCCAAATGATCCAAAGAGCATAAACAAACCCGCTGATATGTTAAATAACCGTAAAAGTGTATTTCCATCAACTTCAGAGGTATCCATTCATTCCAATGCCGGATTATAAAGATTTTCCTACGAGTATCCACTTATAAATACCGCCTTCCTCCACGATGCCCCAGTAATCAAATAATCCTGTACTCCGGTCTCCGGCCGTATTCAGCAAAACCGGTCTGGTAATGCCAAAATACTGGTTGGGTTCGGATATGTGCCCGATACTTATTGCAGGCATAGAATTTTTAAGGTAAATAAATAGTTATGTTATTAAATTTTTTCGAATTTAGCCTGAAAGAACCGGAGATATTTTGGTTCATACATCATTTTCATTCCTTTGATTGTTTCTCTTTTCTGATAAACCCTTGCTGCAGATTCTGCAATCACATCCATGTGCGCCTGCGTATAAACGCGGCGGGGTATTGTAAATCTTACCAGCTCCAGCTTAGGATAATAATTTTCTCCGTTGGCTTTTCTTCCTGCAGATACAACGCCACGCTCCATGGTTCTCACTCCAGAGTCCAGGTATAATTCTGCGGCAAGTGTTTGAGCAGGAAACTGGTCCTGGTTGATATGCGGGAGGAATTTTTTAGCATCTACAAATATTCCATGTCCTCCGATTGGCTTTACAATAGGAACATCATACTCCATCATTTTTTCACCCAGATAAATGACCTGGCCTATTCTTGCCCTGATATGATCATCACAAACACTTTCGCGGATACCAATGGCCATTGCTTCCATATCTCTTCCTGCCAAACCCCCATAGGTATGCAGTCCTTCGTATATCACTACCATATTTCTGGCTTCTTCATATACATCATAATCATTCATAGCAAGGAACCCACCAATATTAACCAGTGCGTCTTTCTTGGCACTCATGGTTGCACCATCGGTATAGGAACAGATCTCTTTTACTATTGCCCGGATTGATTTATCTGCATAGCCTTTTTCTTTTTGCTGAATGAAATAGGCATTCTCCGCAACTCTGGTCATGTCATGTATCACCCGTATACCATGCTTTTTAGTGAGTGCGCGCAGCTCCTTCAGGTTTTTCATACTGATGGGCTGACCCCCTGCCATGTTTACACTGGTTGCCATACTTACATAGGGAATTTTTTTAGCACCATGTTTTTTTATCAACAGCTTTAATTTTTCCAGATCAATATTCCCTTTGAAAGGAAATTCATTCTCCGGATCATGGGCTTCGTCTATAATGATGTCTTGAAATTTTCCACCTGCCAGTTCCTGGTGTAATCTTGTGGTGGTGAAATACATATTGCCTGGAATGATGTCCCCTTTTTTGATCAGAATCTTTGATAAGATATTTTCTGCTCCCCTGCCCTGGTGCGTTGGAATCAGGTATTTATATCCATACACATCTTTCACTACTTCTTCGAGATGATAAAAATTACGGCTGCCCGCATAGGCTTCATCACCCAGCATCATCCCCGCCCACTGACGGTCACTCATGGCAGATGTACCACTATCGGTTAGAAGGTCTATGTACACGTCTTCCGATTTCAGCAGGAAGGTATTATAGCCCGCTTCCTTCATGGCTTTTTTACGTTGTGCATGCGTGGTCATTTTTAACAGCTCCACCATTTTTATTTTATAGGGTTCTGCCCAGCTTTGTCTGATCGTTTTCATTTGATTATATTTTTTGATGGTTTATTTAAAAGTTTAGTGGTGATGCATGTTGCCGGTTATTCTACCGGTTTAAGCTTAGCGGTAAAATGCCTGAGCATGGGCGCTTCTTCTACAATTGCCAATCCTTTAATACTTTGTTTTTCATGAAACACTTCAATGATTACCTCGGCTACATAATCTATATGACTTTGTGTGTACACTCTTCGTGGAATGGCCAGACGCACCAGTTCCAGTGCAGCAGGAATCAGCTGATGCTGTGCATCGTACTTTCCAAACATCAGCGAGCCAATCTCCACTCCGCGAATACCTCCATGTAAATACAGTGCGCCCACCAATGCCTGACCGGGATACTGGTTTACGGGTATATGCGGTAAAAATTCTTTTGCATCCAGATAAATGGCATGACCTCCTGCGGGTTGCATAACTGGTACACCTGCTTCTATGAGCTTATTGGTGAGGTATTCAATACTTCTGATTCTGTATTGCAGATAGTGCTCATCCATTACTTCGCGCAAGCCGATGGCAATGGCTTCCAGGTCTCTGCCGGCCAATCCCCCATAGGTTGGAAATCCTTCGGTGAGAATCAGCATATTTCTGCATAGCTGTGCAAGAGCAGGATCATGCATAGCTAAAAAACCACCGATATTGGCAAATGCATCTTTCTTGGCACTCATGGTACAGCCATCTGCGTAAGAAAAAATCTCTTTCACTATTTCCGGGATGGGCGTATTGGAATAGCCTTCTTCGCGCAGTTTAATGAAGTATGCATTTTCTGCAAAGCGGCAGGCATCTATGAACAGCGGTATCCCGTTTGCTTTACAGATTGCTTTTACTTCGCGGATATTCTGCATACTCACCGGCTGTCCGCCCCCCGAATTATTAGTGATCGTCATCACACAGAGTGGAATACTGGCAGCACCTTTTTCGGCAATAAACTGCTGTAAGGCAATGGTATCCATATTCCCTTTAAATGGCGCCGGTATAGAAGGGTGTTTACCTTCTTCGCAAATCAGATCAACCCCTTCTGCTCCTGAGTATTCTATATTGGCCCTTGTAGTATCGAACAGGGTATTACTTACAAAATATTTCCCTTTGCCTCCAAGTATACTGAAGAGGATCTTCTCGGATGCCCGCCCCTGGTGAGTTGGTATAACCAACGGCAAGCCAGTGATTTCCTGTATGGTTGCTTCGAAATGAAAAAAACTGGTACTGCCTGCATAAGATTCATCACCCAGCATAATGCCCGCCCACTGATTGCTGCTCATAGCACTGGTGCCACTGTCTGTAAGCAGATCGATCAATACCTGATTGGCACGTATTAAAAAAGGATTGTAAAAGGCATTCTGCAGAATGGAAATTCTTTCCTCTCTGGTATTAAAATAGATGGGCTCAACGGATTTGATCCGGAACGGTTCTATGATTGTTTTCATATTGATGGAATATGTAGTGATGATGCCGGTCATACCGGAGGTCTGGTGAAACCTATTTTACAGATACATTCTACCGGAGGATAGACATTGCTGTAAATTGATTTTTACCAAAAAATTGAGTGACCGTACTTGTTACTAAAAAGTTATGGGGGGGTAGTGGCTTCTGCGGCCTATATTTCAGGCAATCAGGAAGGGCGGCTGATAATATTTTTCCAAAGTTGCATCCAACAAAGTTCAGTATTTAAAAACAATAAAAACCTGATTTTAAACATGTTTTCAATACCTTTTGAAAGAATTACCGAACAATCCGGTTGTTGTTTTATGAAATCATTCTATTGTCTTTTAGCTGCCCTTTTTATGTTTACCATGGCCACCTCCCAGTACGTATCACTGTACGCAATAACACCCAATAATATCGCCGACAGTAACCGGGAAAAAGAGATCATGATCAAGGGAAGTGCCCGGGTAAATATGGTTTCCATACCCGCCTACCAGTACTTCCGGGTAAAAAATGATTCTGTTAAAAGGCCCTGTATCATTATTTGTCCCGGGGGTGGCTATTCACATCTGGCGGTTAGTCATGAGGGGGTTGATGTTGCCAGGTTTCTGAATTCGATCGGTGTGAATGCTCTGCTGCTGAAATACAGAATGCCCAATTCAATGAACCAGTCCAACAAATCAATTGCACCATTACAGGATGCACAGCAAGCCATTCATCTGGCAAGACTTCATGCCGATGAGTGGGGGATCATTTCAGACAAAACTGGTATCATGGGGTTTTCTGCCGGAGGACATGTGGCAGCAAGTCTTGCCAACCATTACATGGACAGCAAGATCGTTCAACCGGAAAATATTTCACTCAGGCCGGATTTTCAGGTATTGATTTATCCGGTCATCAGTTTCAGGGATTTTGGTCATGCCGGTTCCAGAAAAAACCTGATAGGGCCGGATTTTTCCGCTGAACAAATACAGTATTTCAGCAATGAAGAGCAGGTAAATGCAAAAAGCCCGCCGGCATTCATTGTTCATGCGAAGGATGACCTGGTGGTACCCGTGAAAAATTCGGAAATATACCATGAAGCCCTGCAAAAAAACAAAGTACCTGCATACCTGTACTTATTTGACAATGGTGGACATGGTTTTGGAATGGCCAATGCGCAAAGCCAGGAACAATGGCCTGTACTGCTGGAGAAATGGTTGAAAGAAGGCCATTATATATCAAAATAAAGTTCGTAATGATTGGCGCACCCTGGATTAAATGAGGCCTTGCAAAATGGACACTGGTTGTTTGATTGTAGATATTCATTTACCGTAAGCTCCTGTTTACAGTTGCCGCATAAAACAGCTTTGGCATCAAATTCGTTTTTCGTCCATTGTACCGCATCATGTCCGGCTGTTTCCCTGTGGCAATCGAAACAGGGATAATAGGTATTGCAACACGGAAATTTAATGGCAATAATGTCCAGTTCAGAATGATAATGCTCGCATCGGGTGAATGAATCAATTATTTTTCCGGCTACTTTCATGTGATTTCATTTTTTTCGATCACACATCTGCCTCATTGTATGACAAACGCAGTTCAGCAATGGCAGTCAGTACTTTTCTGTAACCGACACCCGACTTATCCAGCATCAGCTTAGACGCTTTTGATGCATCTGTTCCATCATACTTATCGGAGAGATAGATTACTTCAGTAATGCCAGACTGTATGATGGCTTTGGTACATTCATTACAGGGAAATAATGCAGTATAGATCTTACAACCCTTCAGGTCGATCCCAATATTATTCAAAATGGCATTGAGCTCTGCATGACACACAAAGGGATATTTTGTTTCGAGAAAATCGCCTGTTTTACTCCAGGGAAACTCATCATCACTGCAACCAACGGGCAGGCCATTATAGCCGGTACCAACAATTTTATGTTGTCCGTTCACGATACAGGCTCCCACTTGTGTGTTAGGGTCTTTACTTCTATGGCCCGATAAAAGAGCAATACCCATAAAATATTCGTCCCAGCTGATATAGCCCTGCCTCTTTTTCAAATTGGTTGTTTTGTATATTATATGAATTACAATGCAGCCAGTGATCTTTCAAGATCCTGCAGCAGATCATCTACATTTTCAATACCCACCGAATAACGGATCAGGCTTTCCGGTATGCCCAACATCGCTCTTTGTGCTTCGGTTAATTCCACATGACTGGTTGTTCTCGGCGGACCTGCCAGCGTGCTTACCGAACCAAGACTGGCTGCCAGGTGCACCAGTTGTAAGCTCGGAAGAAACTTTTCTACCAGATCATATCCTCCGTTTAAGGCAAAACTCATTATTCCGCCAAAACCGCTCATTTGCTCTTTGGCAATTGAATGACCCGGATGTGTTTCCAGACCCGGATAAAAAACAGCTTTTACTTTAGGATGCGCTTTTAAATAGGTCGCTATTTTTAATGCAGAGGCATTTTGACGTTCGATTCTGAGTTCCAGCGTTTTCATTCCTCTGGCAATCATATAAGCGGGGTCTGCCTGCAGACTTGCTCCATTGATCTCCCGGAAATGGTACACTTGCTGAACCAGCTCTTTTTTTCCTGCAAGCAATCCACCCATGGCATCCGAATGTCCGCACAGGAATTTGGTAGCGCTATGTACCACCAGATCGGCACCAAGTTTCAGTGGATTTTGATTGATTGGAGTAGCAAAAGTGTTGTCTACCACTACAATGGCACCTACTTTTTTTGCCGCAGCCGCCAGCCTTTTGATGTCTACCACTTTTAAGGTAGGGTTGGTAGGTGTTTCTAAATAGACCAGGTCACAGCCTTTTGCAATTTCTGCTTCCAGCTGCTCATGATCCGTAGTATCACAAAGCTGAACCGATACATTGTACTTCGGTAAAAAGTCTAAAAATAGCTTACTGGTTCCGCCATATGTATCTTTCAGAGACACCACCCTCTTACCGGCTGTTAAAAACGTGAACAAAGTATTACTGATCGCAGCCATCCCTGTAGAAAAGGAGGTAGCTGCTTCTGCTCCTTCGAGCAAACGGATTTTTTCTTCGAGTGCGGCTACAGTTGGATTGGTGTTGCGGCTGTATATATATCCTTCGGCATGGCCTGTGGATACCTTATGCCACTCATCGAGGTCTTTATATGCAAATGCTACACTGTTTACAATCGGCGTTGTAACTGCACCTTTTACATGCAGATCAGACTCTCCGCCCCAAACTGCTGTTGTACTTTTTTTGTAAGAAGAATAATCCATTGACATTTACTGTTGTTTTATAAAATTGAGCCCGTCGTAACTGATATCCGAATCCGGATCGATCACTTTCATTTTAAACTGATCGATCTTTCCCTCTGCACTTAGTGTAAAGCTTACATAAGCATCTGCTTTGAGATCTTTGTTACTGAATCTTGCAATATACGTATCATACTGAAAATGTTCAAGTATTGCTTCGAGTTGTGAAGTATGATTGAACCGTAAAACCATTTTTTCATTTTTGCGCACAATGCTTACATCACCATACAAAGTATCTTTATAGGTACCCGCTAATGTTTCGGGGCTCAGCGATGGATTGGTTTTACCGCTTACAGGCAACATGGCTTTCTGCCGTGCGTCTGCCGATTTAGCCAATGCAGTATCCATTTGTTGTTTATATGCCCCCAACCAATCGTGTGGCGGGTTTTGCATAAAATGATCAAGCAGGGGATAAATGATTGCCCAGTATGCCGCTGTAGATTCCTGGTTGGTTAATACCGTGATACCTAATTTTAATTTTGGCACCAGCACTACCTGAGAAACAAAACCATCCAGCTTACCTCCGTGGCCAACTACTTTATAGCTCCCGTAATTATACGTTCTAAAGCCAAGGGCATACCCGTAAAAATCCATTTGCGCAGGCCTCATTTTCTCAGGAACCGTAGGAATCGGAATTGGTGTAACTATTTTCCAGAGTTCGTTTACAGCTGTTGATTTAAAGATTCTGTTATGATTAGCGGCCAGTCCTGAGTCCAGTTGCGTAATCATCCATTTACCCATATCGATGGCAGTAGAACCTATACCACCAGCTGCATTACCGGCATCGCCCATCGCCTGTTCAGTAAATAATTCATCGATAGTCAGTTTCCCGTTCAACCTGGAATGAGCTGCTGAAATATTTGCCTGTTCTTTTAAAACCGAAAACCTTGAAGTAGTTTCCTCCATATTTAACGGGAGCAAAATTCTCTGGCGGATAAAATCTTCCCACTCCATACCGCTTGCTGCTTTTACAATTTCTCCCGCTGCTATATAAAGAATATTATCATAGGCATAGGTTGTTCTGAAACTATGTACAAGTGGAATATTTTTTAACCTCGCTAAGATTTCTTTACGGGTATAATCGGAAGGAGGAAATACCAGTATGTCGCCCGAATAACCTGCTATACCACTGTGGTGTACCAGCAGATCCCTGACCGTGATAGTAGACGTTACCCAAGGGTCCGACATTCTGAACCAGGGTAAATGATCAATCACAGGATCCTCCCATTTTATTTTGCCTTCTTCCACCAGAATGGCAAGGGCAGTAGCAGTAAATGCTTTTGAGTTGGAAGCAATCGGAAATATAGTATGGGCATCTACAGGAGACGCAGCCCCCATTTTTTTAACACCATACCCTTTTGCCAAAACCGTTTTCCCATCATACACAATGGAAAGTCCTATTCCCGGAACGTCAAATGTTTTTAAAACGGTATTGATGTACGCATCCAGTTGCGGGGGAAGAACAGGTGTTTGTGCAGGGGCAATTATTGTTTGTAAGCTCCCTGTCAATAATACCAGTAGTGGTCTGAAATATTTTATCATCCGGATGTTTTAAATGACCAATATACGCATGTATATCAGCAAATCCGCGGAAGCTGTTCTCCGGTTAAATAATTCACCATCCGCTTTCCGCCTACGCGGCTTTTCATCATTACTTTTCCGCCATACGCTTTGGTTACCTCACCAATAATGGCTGCATGTATACCATTGGGATCTTTTTGCAGAGCCAACAGAAAATCATTGGCAATTTCTTTTTTTACCACTGCCATGAATAATCCCTCGTTGGCAACATACAATGGATCCAGTCCCAGCATTTCGCAGGCACCGTCTACCTGTTCATCGATCGGTAATAATTTTTGATCCAGAAAAAACCCAAGCTGGGTAAGTTCTGCAATTTCATTCAATACAGAAGCCACACCACCTCTGGTAGGATCGCGCATGAAATGAATCGCTGTGCCAAACTGGTCGAGCAGGGCAAGTACGGTATGATTCAGATTAGCTGTATCACTGGTGATGGTGGTTTCAAATTCAAGGCCCTGCCTTAAACTCATAATGGCCATACCATGAGAAGCAATATTTCCGCTGACGATGATCACATCACCCTCTTCAATGTTTTTATGGTGGATACTTGCCTTTGGATGAATCAGCCCTACACCGGATGTGTTGATATAGATTTTGTCGCCTTTGCCTTTCTCTACCACTTTGGTATCTCCGGTAACAATATGTATACCTGCTTTATCCGCAGCTTTTTTAATACTTAACAGTACTTCCCAAAACTCCGTCATCGGAAATCCCTCTTCAATAATAAAGCCCAACGATAAGTACTTTGGCTGTGCACCACACATGGTTAAATCATTCACCGTTCCATTAACTGCCAGATCACCAATATTCCCACCCGGAAAAAAAATAGGAGAGATCACATAGCTGTCTGTGCTGAATGCCATCTTTCCGTTCATCTCAAAAACAGCACCATCGTGCTGCTGATCGAGTACATCATTTTTAAAAATATCAAATACCCCGCTCTGCAAAAGCCGGTGCGTAAGCAGGCCGCCACTTCCGTGTCCTAAAGTAATAACATCAAAATCAAACTTCGGCATCGGACACTGTAACTGCATTTTTATATTTTCTGACATTGAAATGATTTAAAAGAAGTAACCCGGAATTCTTAACACTGCTTTTATAGTTCAGCTCTTGAATGATCACTCCGTTCCGGAATAATGATAATAAGCGGCACAGGCACCCTCACTGCTCACCATCGGTGCACCCAGCGGATGTTCGGGCTTGCATTTTGTTCCAAAGTTTGGACATTGCTTGGGTTTCTTTAACCCTTTCATGATATCACCACTGATGCATTCTTTGTTTTCCACTGCCAGCGGTATATTGATATTGAACTTAAGTCGGGCATTAAAATTTTTATACCGGTCGTTTACTTCATACCCGCTCTGTGGAATATTTCCAATACCTCTCCACACCCTGTCTCCCACTTCAAACACCTGATGGATGGTGTTCTGTGCAACCGCATTCCCTTCGCGCTGCACATACCTTACATACTGATTCTCTACTTTATATTCTCCCTTTTCCAACTGCACTACCGCCATTAATATGCCCTGCAATAAATCAACCGGCTCAAATCCTGTTATCACAATAGGGCATTGGTATTTTTGGGCAACAGGATGGTATTCCTCTGTTCCCATGATTGTGCATACATGGCCGGCTGCCAGAAATGCATCAATCAGATTTTCTTTGTCGCCTAAAATGGCTTCCATAGCAGGTGGCACCAATACATGCGATGCAAGAATGCTGTAATTGTTTAAGCCCAGCTGGTCTGCGTGTACCACACTCAATGCATTGGCAGGTGCGGTAGTTTCAAAGCCAACCGCAAAAAATACGACCTGTTTATCCGGATGTTGTTTTGCCAGTTGCACCGCTTCTAACGGAGAATATAGAATTCTTACATCTGCACCCTCTGCCTTAACCTCCAGCAAACTTTTTTTACTTCCGGGCACCCGCAACATGTCTCCAAAAGAACAGAGGATGGTATTTGGTTGTTCTGCCAGAAAAATGGCTTCATCGATTACACTCACGCTGGTAACGCAAACCGGACAGCCCGGCCCGTGAACCATCGTTATCTTATCGGGCAGCATGTCCAGGATGCCGTTCTTTACCAGACTATGTGTTTGTCCGCCGCAGATTTCCATCAAGGTCCATGGCTTTGTAGTAATCCGGTGTATTTCTTTAATGAATTCTTCTACCAGTTCCGGGTCTCTGTATTCGGTTAAGTACTTCATAGCTGCAGGATTGGTTTTAATGAACTAAATCAGATTCAGGTGTTTCCAGTTCTTCTACCTCTCCCATGTCTTTCAGATAACTGAATACTTTTTTGGCTTCCTCTTCATCTACCTTACCAATAGCAACTCCTACATGCACCAATACATAATCGCCTACCTGCACATCGGTTACCATGCATAAATTAATGTCTTTCATGATGCCGCCAAAAGATACTTTTCCGGTTCTGAAAGTATCATCAAGCGCAGTAATAGAAATGATTTTACCGGGAATGGCTAAACACATATAATTCGGTTTAAAATAATTGATGATTGATCGTCTGCTGGTTTAACAGAACATCGGATTTTTTTTCGTCCGGGAAAGCCTCATAATAGGCCAGCTGTCCAAACCCTATACACTCGTCGTTTGAACTGAGTTGCCTATGAAAATATACATTTATTTTTCCGGATATTTTTCCGGTAATCAGATCGGTTAATACTGCATTTTGAAAAACACCGCCGCTACAGGCCATACGTGCAATATTTAATTCATGGCATACCTGAACAACTCCGTTGGCAAGAGAGTTAAAAATTTTCCAGGCTATTTCGGGCACAGGAAGCTGATGGATACGATCCTTTAAAACGGCTTTTATAAAATCATGCCAGTTCAATATCCCCTTCTCCATTGGCAACGGATAAAATTCCTCATACCTGCGGATAGCAGCCCCTGCCTGCGCTTCCAATAGCATAGCGGCTTCTCCCTCATAACTATGCGTAGCTTTTATTCCAAGTATACAAGCCAGGCCATCCAGAAATCTACCCATTGAACTGGTAAGCAAAGGGTGTTCCTGCTGCAATAATTTTTGAAAATATTTCCATTCCACCGCAGAAAAATGATCAGTAAGCATTGCCTGTTCTTCCGGAAAGTTTTTCAGCAGGCTCAGTGCAGATAAACGGGGCTCCTTGCTCATTTTATCTCCAGCCAGCTGGGGGAAATAGTTGAGGTGTGCAATCCGTTCCATTTTTTTTGGATGATAAATAAACAGTTCACTTCCCCAGATCTGATGGTCTTCTCCATACCCTGTTCCATCCCAGATCACGCCCAAAACAGGTTCCGCCGTATTCAGTAATTGATTTTCTGCAAGAACGGCTGCAAAATGCGCTTTATGATGCTGTATTTCAATGACTGCATCAAAATTATTTTTACGGGAAATTTCCCGGCCAAAATCCGAAACACTATAGCCTGGATGTGCATCTACCAGTACCCGGGTGGGCACCAGTTGAAGGAGGCTAAGCAAATGGTTCAATGTATTTAAATAGCTTTCCTGTGATTCAATGGTACCCTGGTCTCCCAAAAACTGACTGATGTATAGATTTTTATGATCCTGCAGTGCAAAAGCACTTTTCAATTCACCCCCAGTTGCCAGTATGGTTTGCCCCGCAGGCTGAAGCGGATTGGGAAAATAATTTGGAGCCAGTCCCCTGCTTCTTCTGAGAATTATTTTTTGTTCGTTGTTTGTAAACTGGAGTACACTGTCATCCTGTGGAATCAGGATATCTCTGTCGAAAGTAAGTACCAGTGCTGCTACATCAAATAAAACAGCCAGTGCTTCATCATCTTTATAAATAATGGGTGAACCGCTGATATTGGCACTGGTAGCAATCAATGGTCTGCCTGCATTTGAAGCCAGTAAGTACAGAAGCGGCGTGTAGGCAATCATTACACCCAGTTTGTTGAGGCCGGGAGCAATGGCATCTGTACAAATATTGTTTCCGGTTATTGATTTTTTTGTACACAGCACAATTGGTGCGGCCTTACTTTCAATGGCTTCTTTTTCGCATTGCCTGAGCTGAACATCTGCCAACACCGATTCTACACGGTCGTATAAAACAGCAAAAGGTTTTGTGGGACGATGTTTGTTAGTCCGCAGATTTTCAATGGCGGTAAGATTGGTAGCATCACAAAGCAAGAGATATCCGCCTACCCCTTTAACGGCAATTGTTTGTCCGTTCAGTAATGCCTCTGTTGCCAGATCAGGAATTGCCTCCTGTGAACAATGGTATTGCGCCGAAGGCGAATGGTAAAGGTGCATATTCACTGCACAGGACTTACAGGAATTGGTTTGGCTGTAATGTCTTCTGTTGTTAATATCATGGTATTCCGAATTGCAGTCATCGCATACTGCCAGATAATCCATAGTGGTATTCTCCCTGTCGTAGGGTAGTTCATCTACAATGGAATAACGTGGGCCACAGTTTAAACAGGTAGTAAAAGCATAGCCGTTTCTTTTGTTGGAAAGGGTAGTGAGTTCCTCCTTACATGCAATACACATAGCAATATCGGGCGTTAAGAGCAGATCAGGCCTGGCCGTTGATACGCTTGGGCGGATTGTAAAGGATTTAAACTGTTTTCGTTCAGATTTAAAAATATCCTTGAATACGATCAATGCATTCGGAGGAGGGTTATTGGTAAGTTCATAATAAAAAACCGCCGTATCCAGCAGTGAGGCAGTAAACTCAATCACTACGCCTTCATTGGTGTTGCTTACCCAGCCACCTATATTCATTGATGTTGCCAGCTTGCAGACGAAAGGCCTGAATCCTACTCCCTGTACCAGGCCCTTAATATGAATATAATAGGTTTGTGACATTCACTCAGATTAATTCCGGAACTACTACTTTAGACTTCAACCAGTTGTACCATTTCTCTAAACCTTCTCCCGAAGTGCAGCTTACTTCTATGATCTCCAGGTTGTGATTCACTTTTTTGGCATTGGCTTTTACCTTATTGATATCAAACGGAACATAAGGCAGAAGGTCAATTTTATTGATAATACAAAGTGTGGATGAATGAAACATATCGGGATACTTCAATGGCTTATCATCGCCCTCTGTGACACTGATAATGACCACTCTTTCTTTTTCACCCAGATCAAACATGGCCGGACAAACAAGATTGCCTACGTTTTCAATAAATAAAACAGAATTGTCTTTTGGTTTCATGCCCTGCAATGCATGCAATACCATATGCGAATCGAGATGGCATCCTTTTCCTGTATTGATCTGGGTAACTTTTGTACCGGTTGCATGTATACGGTCGGCATCATTGGTAGTTTGCTGATCACCTTCAATCACTGCAAACTCCAGTTCACCCTTCAGGTCTTTCAGTGTTCTTTCCAGTAAAGATGTTTTTCCGGAACCGGGTGAACTCACCAGATTCATTGCCAGTATGTTCTTGGCATCAAAATAGCCCCTGTTTCTTTCGGCCAGTAAATTATTCTGGTGTAATACATCTCTTTCTACATCCACAATGGTTTTAGAGGAAGGGTGAGTATGTTCATTACCGGCCGGATGCGCATGATCCTGTTCACCTAAATGATGAATAGAAGTACCGCCGCCGGAATCACAACCGCAAGTTGCACACATATATAATAGTTTAAAATTCTACAAAGCAATCTGGTTTAAGATACTACCAGTGATTTTACCCGCAGCTCTTTTCCACTGAGGATGTTGAGCAGGTGTTCGCCGCATACCGGACAGGCATCATAATAATTCTGTATGGCAAACTCGGCGCTACAGTCCAGACAGAGCGCCCTGGCCTCTATGCGGTTGATCTTTCTCAGCGCATGTTCCAGAACAGATCTTTTAACCGCCTGGTTCCAGGCAAAATCAAAAGAGTCCATTTCAATGCCACTCATTGTACCAATATCCAGTTCAATTTCATCAATAGTTACAGCAGCTGCATCCATGGCCTGTTGCTGTGCAATAGCAATGATACTCATGACTATCGAAAGCTCGTGCATGGGCTATTTTTGAGTATGTGTATTTTTTTTCCGGTTGAAATGTAATACCGCAAATACAATTACAATACTGCCTAAAGAAATCACTGCATGCATGGGCTGTGTAAAGTAATGTATGATGGTATAACCGGAATCTCCGTGATCTCCATGACCCGGATGTGCCATTGTAATGAAAGGCATAACAATAAGAATGAAAAGGCTGATAACACTAACAAGTTTTTTCATATTTCATATTTTTCTTGTACAATATTAACCAGAATAAAAATCGGTTTTTATGATGAAAGTCATAAAAAGCAATGACACTTCGCATAAAAAGACTTGAATGGCCATATTAGCTTTGAGAAGCTCTTAACCTTAAAACTTGCCAGCATGACAAACGATGCTCTACCAACGCAACCTACTTATTATGAGGAGGTACAAAGAAAAGGATATTCCCGCCGTGATTTCGTACAGTTTGTAAGTATGATGACCGCCTTTATTGGTTTGGAACAAACTGCTATAGCGCAGGTGACCAAAGCACTGGAAACCAAACCCAGACTACCTGTAATCTGGTTACACTTTCAGGAATGCACCTGCTGCAGTGAAAGCTTTATACGATCATCCCACCCGATTGTTGCAGACATTTTATTAGACAAAATTTCTCTGGATTATACAGAAACTTTAATGGCCGCTTCCGGCACACAGGCAGAAGAGGCACTTCAGCATACAATGACTAAATACAAGGGTCAGTATATACTTTGTGTTGAAGGAAGTGTTCCCCTGGGAGCAGATGGTGTTTACTGTATGATTGGCGGAAAAACATCTTTGCAGATTTTAGAGGAAGTAGCAGAAGGTGCGGCGGCCATCATTGCATGGGGCAGTTGCGCCAGCAATGGTTGTGTTCAGTCGGCCAAACCAAATCCTACACAGGCTACTCCAATTCATAAGATCATTAAGAACAAGCCGATCATCAAAGTACCGGGATGTCCTCCGATTGGAGAAGTAATGGCTGGTGTAATTGTACACTACCTCACTTTCGGAAGAATTCCTGAACTGGATAAACTTGGAAGACCTAAAGCATTCTATAGCAAGCGCGTTCACGATACCTGTTATCGCCGTCCTTTCTACGATGCAGGTTTATTTGTGGAAACCTTCGATGATGCGAATGCACAAAAAGGATACTGCCTGTATAAAGTGGGTTGTAAAGGACCTTCTACCTATAATGCCTGTGGCGTAATGAAATGGAATGGCGGAACGAGCTTCCCTATTCAATCGGGCCACCCATGTATTGGTTGTAGTGAAGAGAATTTCTGGGATAACGGAAGGTTTTATGAAAGGGGTTCTTCTTTCGCTGGTTTTGGTATAGAAGCAGATGCAGATACAGTAGGTAAAGTTGCGTTAGGTGTTACTGCCGCAGCACTTGCAGGTCATGCGATTGCTACCAATATTGGCAAATCCAAACTGATTCACAAACACGAAGAAGAAGGAAAAGAAAGTGAACACGAATTAAAATCTTAATTAAACTAACCATTCAACTAGCCATATGAGTAAAAGAATAGTTGTTGACCCGATCACCAGAATTGAAGGTCACTTACGTATAGAAGCAGATATAGAAAATGGAAAAATAGTCAATGCGTTCAGCAGTGGTACCATGGTACGTCTGCTCGAAGAAATATTAAAAGGCAGAGATCCCCGGGACGCCTGGGCTTTTGTAGGAAGGGTTTGTGGAGTTTGTACCTCCATTCACTCTGTTACTTCTGTTCGTGCGGTGGAAGATGCACTTGACATAGTGATACCTCCCAATGCAGAGCTGGTAAGAAATATCATGAACTGTGCATTGTACATGCACGATCACGTGGTTCACTTCTATCATTTGCATGCTATGGACTGGGTAGATGTGGTAGCAGCGCTTAAAGCCGATCCTAAAAAAACATCTGAACTGGCTCAAAGTATTTCAAAATGGCCGAAGAGTTCTCCTGGCTATTTCAGTGACCTGCAAACAAGAATCAAGAAATTTGTGGACAGCGGTCAGTTAGGTATTTTCTCTAACGGATACTGGGGACACCCCGCTTATAAGCTACCGGCAGAAGTGAACCTGATTGGGTTGGCACACTACCTGGAAGCATTGGAATGGCAGAAAGAAATTGTAAAAATTCAGGCAATCTTTGGCGGTAAAAATCCTCACCCCAATTATCTGGTGGGTGGTATGGCCTGTGCAATTGGTATAGATGATGTGAGTGGTATCAATGCAGAAAGGCTGGCTTATGTAGATCAGCTGTTAAAAGATGGCAAAGAATTTATTGAGCAGGTGTATATTCCGGATCTGATGGCTATTGCCTCCTTCTACAAGGATTGGGGTGCTATCGGAGGTGGTTTGGGGAATTACCTGGTATACGGCGATATTCCAACCAACGGTATCAGAGACACTTCCAGTTATAAGTTTCCTGGTGGCGCTATTCTGAACAAGGATATCAGCAAAATTCATGAAGTGGATCTTAGAAAAGATGACGAGGTGCAGGAGTTCATTACCAAATCATGGTATGAGTACAAGGAAGGTGATCAGAAAGGTCTGCATCCATGGAAAGGAGAAAGCAAGGTTAAATACTCAGGACCTAAACCTCCGTTCGAGCATTTAAACACAGACGAAAAATACAGCTACTTAAAAACACCGCGCTGGAAAGGTCATGCAATGGAAGTAGGACCACTGGCCCGTGTACTGGTTGGTTATGCCAAAGGCAGACCTGAATTTAAAGAAGTGGTGGATAAGGCACTGAAAGACCTGAATGTACCTGTAGCAGCTTTGTTCTCTACTTTAGGCAGAACGGCCGCAAGAGGACTGGAATGTTTACTGACTGCACAATGGGGTCGTGAATTTTTTGATCAGCTGGTTACCAATATCAAAAATGGGGACACCAGAATGGCAGATTCAACCAAGTTTGATCCTTCTACCTGGCCAAAAACTGCAATGGGTGTAGGACATGCAGAAGCACCCCGCGGAGCATTGGCACACTGGATCAATATTGAAGATCAAAAAATCGCCAACTACCAGTTGGTGGTACCAACAACCTGGAATGCTTCTCCGAGAGACAGTAAAGGACAAATGTCTGCTTATGAAGCTGCCTTGATTGATACGCCGGTTGCAGATGAAAAAATGCCGCTGGAGATCCTCAGAACCATACACAGTTTCGACCCTTGTATGGCCTGCAGTGTTCACTTGTATGACGAAAACGGTAAAACAATCAGTAGAATCAGTGTATTAGGAGATTAACCATTAAAACCATTTTATGGCAAATAAATATTTGCATATTCACAGACTTCGCAGGGTGTATGTGTGGGAGTTGCCGGTAAGATTTTACCATTGGCTGAATGCCGGTGTAATAATTGCTTTGATTATTACGGGGTTTTATATTGCCAATCCACTGGCTCTGATGAGCAGTAAAGAAGCCACCCACCAGTATACGATGGGCTGGTTCAGGTATATCCATTTTGCAGCAGCCTATCTGTTTTTCTTTAACTTTCTGTTCCGCATTTACTGGGGCTTTGTTGGAAACAAATACGCCAACTGGAGACAATTTATTCCGGTGTCTAAGCGGTTCTTTCAGGAAATGTGGACCGTGTTTAAAATAGACATTCTGATGCTCAAAAAAAATGGCCAGCAACAAGACCATTTAAGTGTAGGACACAATGCAATGGCGGGTTTTATTTATTTCTTAACCTTTATTGCTTTTCTGGTTCAATGCTTAACAGGATTTGGTTTGTACGCTTCCATGTCTGACTGGTGGTTACCTAATTTATTTGCCTGGTTTCCCGCTGTTTTAGGCGGTGATATTGTTACCAGACAAATACACCACTGGGCCATGTGGTTCTTCATACTCTTTGCTGTAATACACGTATACCTGGTTTTTTACCATGACTATGTAGAAGGCAGAGGAGAAATAAGCAGTATGGGCGGTGGATGGAAATTTATTGAAGAAGAAGTGTTTGAAAAAAACAAACACATGACCCCGAATCCTGAAAAGAAAAAATAATTAAATCTGGTTGCATGAGTCAGGATAAAAGAATTTTAGTACTGGGAATTGGAAATTATTTAATGGGTGATGAAGGTATTGGTGTTCATATTGCCAATCAGCTTTCCACCATGGATATGCCCGCCGGCGTGGATGTTCTGGATGGCGGCACGGGTGGTTTCCATTTACTGGAATACTTTGAGATATA
This sequence comes from Sphingobacterium thalpophilum, assembly GCA_943325035.2. Lineage (GTDB taxonomy): Bacteria > Bacteroidota > Bacteroidia > Chitinophagales > Chitinophagaceae > Sediminibacterium. The sequence continues at coordinate 29,622 of CALPNW020000007.1, forward strand.
TGAACACATCATTCTGATTGATGCTACACTGGACAATAATATTACCGGTTCGATCCGAATGATCAAACCGAAATTTGCTACAGATTTCCCACCTGCAATGAGCACTCACGATATTGGTTTAAAAGATCTCGTGAGTGCATTGCAGCTTTTAGGTAAAATGCCAAGAATTGATCTTTTTGTAGTAAGCATAGAATCTATACAGCAACAGGGTATAGAACTTACCCCCGAAATTGAAGCAGTTGTTCCGACCGTAATTAATCAGATCATGCAGCTTCTTGAAAAATCGCTGGTAGCAGAAGCGGTATAAGCAGGAGCGTATCCGGCTAATCTTCTTTGTTGTGGATATTGTTTTTAACTGCAAAAGTGATAATTCCGGCTATACTTTTTGCACCTATCTTATCCATGATCCGGGTTCGGTGTCCTTCTACTGTACGTTTGCTGAGGTGCAGGTTCAGCGCTATTTCCTTACTCGTATACTCGACACAGATCAATCGGATGATCTCCAGTTCGCGGTCACTGAATACCGGTTCTGTTTTTAATGGCACCTGATAAGTTTTAGATACAAGATCGGATAGTCTTAAAGAAACTTCTTTACAGAAATAATGGTTCTTATTATAAACGGAAAAAATGGCGTCTTTGATTTCTTGAACTGCTGCGGTTTTTGCCAGATACCCCATTGCACCCATCTCCAGCATTTGCAGGATATAATCATCCTTTGCAAATGAACTGAGCGCAATCACCTTACTTTCCGGCATATGGCTTAATAGTTGTCTGGAGGCAGCAATGCCATCAAGTACGGGCATATTAATATCTGTTAATACAATATCCGGCCTCAGTGCAATGGCTTTTTCTACCATAACAGCTCCATTACTTGCCTCACCGATTACTTCAACTTCTGGCATTCCCTGTAACAGAGATTTTAAGCCAATCAAAAAAACGTTTTGATCATCGGCAATCAGAATTCTGATTTTTTTATTTTCCATGAAAGTGATTTTGCTGTAATAACTCGGGATAAAGCAATTTCTGAAAAATCAATCAAAAAGCGTTAGGTATAAATACCTAATATAGCAGGTTTTTATACAGGGGAAATTCCTAATTACGCTATCAGGAGCCTGCAATTATCGTTAGTGCAAAAGCCAATGCCCGTTTTTCTGCCCAGGAATAGCTTTTGTTGCTTTCCATAAACCCACAATGACCGCCCTGTTCCGGCATTTCGAGAAAGAGATTCGGATTATTTTCTGCATCCTCAACAGGCATGCAGTTGGGTAACAAAAACGGGTCGTTTTTTGCCTGAACAATCAAAGAGGGAATCCGCACATTCTTCAGCAATGGTCCTACACTGGCTTTTTCATAAAAATCAAGTGCATTGATGTATCCATGCAGGGGAGCTGTATAACGGTTGTCGAAATCAACAAAGTCTTTTATAGACGCATAGCCCGCATCGCTGATCTGATCCGGAAACAATGCTGCTTTCAGTTGAATTTTTTTTCCCAATTTTTTTAAGAACCGGTTCAGGTAAATTTTATTTTCTTTGGTAGAAAGGGCATCCACACTTCCTTTTAAACTACAGGGAACAGAAAATCCAATAACCGCTTTTACCTGTTCGGCTACCTGGTCTGGCTGTTCTGAAACAGCCCTGAAGCTCAGGCTTCCACCCATGCTAAAGCCAACCAGAACAATCTGGTCATACCCGTATTGCTCTACCGCGTATTGAATCACGCGCCGCAGATCGCCTGCATCACCATGATGATAAAAACGGGGTAACCTGTTCATTTCACCACTGCAGCTTCTGCAGTTCCAACCCAATGCATCAAATCCGTTCTCTGCAAAAATACTGGCAGTTCCTGTTACATAATGCCTGCCGGAATCTCCCTCCAGCCCATGTGTAATAATAACCAGCTTATTATTTTGCTTAGTTTCAACAGACCAGTCTAAATCTATAAAATCGCCATCTGTGAGTTCCAGTCTCTCTCTGCGCGCATAAGTAAATTTCACTTTACGCATCAGGCTGGGATAGATACTTTGTACATGACCATTGAATTGCCAGAAGGGAACTTTCAGATGGGGCATTGGTAATACAGGCATAGTGCAGATTATTTGCAAATGTATTGAATACCCTATTTTTTCTACCTTCAAAGTATGGCACAGAACAAATACCTCAGATATCTCAATGTTTTATCCCTTTTTGACACCAAGAGAACCCGGGATATTTTTCAGGTAAACCCCACTGTTCCTGCGTTACGAGAGGAAGCCGAACATATCCGCATCAGCATTTTCGACTATACTGCCGACCATCTCGAGGAAAAAACCCTTTCCGAAATCACAGAAACTTTTGCTTTCCGGGATAATAAAAACGTGAGCTGGATTAATGTAGACGGTATTCGTACAAAAGATGTGGAAGCTATCTGTACCCATTTTGGAATCCATGCACTGATTATAGAAGATATTCTGAGTGTTGGTCAGCGGCCAAAAATGGATGAAATGGATCCTGTTTTATTCGGACTGCTGAACATGCTCTACTTTAATGTTAAAACCGGTACCGTAGAAACAGAACAGATCAGTATCATTCTAGGCAAGGGCTACGTGCTGTCTTTTCAGGAAGATGCTTCGAGGGATGTATTTAACCCCATCAGGGATAAACTGAAAATTGCCAGCAGTAAACTGCGTTTAAGCGGAGCAGACTATCTGTGTTATGCCTTAATGGATATGATTGTTGACAATTACTATCTGGTAATGGAAAAGATCGGAGAAAGAATTGAGTTTCTCGAAGAAAGGATTATCCGCAGCACCAATAAGAGATCACTCGCAGAAATCAACGCGCTGCGAAAGGAACTGATTGTACTGAAAAGAAATGTAAGTCCTGTAAGGGATCTCATTAATGGATTCATCAAAAGCGAAAGCGAGCTGCTGCAAGACAGAACCACCAAGTATTTCAAAGACATTTATGATCATATTGTTCAGGCAAATGACCTGGCAGAAAGTTACCGGGATATGATGATCAACTTACAGGATCTGTACCTCAGTAATGTAAATCTGAAAATGAATGAAGTGATGAAAGTCATGGCGGTGGTTACCTGTTTGCTGGCACCTGCCACTGTAATAGGTGGAATTTTCGGAATGAATTTCGACAAGCTGCCTTATATACACCACGAATATGGATTTTATATTGCGGCCGCATTAATGCTGGCTGTTCCGGTTATTATGGTATTTATTTTCAGAAAACGGGGCTGGTTCTAATGAACACAATCATCGGAATGTGCATGATTGTGTATGCGGCACAAACGAAAATTAATGTAGTGTGCGCTTACAATCAACAATACAGAAGGTACAAGCAACCAGTAACGCCATTTATGAAAGCTCACTTTGGCCAGTAACATAGTTATACCCAGCGCAAACAATAAAAGCGGAACCTTGCTATGGTGGTGTCTGGTATATCCATGCTTCAGCGAGTAAACGCCCACCATAAATGCCATCCCGATCATGAAGTACTCAAAGGGTAGATTTTCGATGATATTTACCCCAAATAAGGGCAAACTGCTCAGAAAAAGCGGCAGAATGGCGCAATGGATGGCACAGGCCACAGAAGCGGTTATACCCAAAGCGTCCCAATTGATTTTTAGTCTCATCCGTCTGCAAAAGTAGTGCAGTGCAACTGTGTTGCAAAATATTTGTAGAAACGGCTGTACCTTTACCCTTCAAACAGATCTATGAGCAAGAAATTATTGGGCTATCTGGCATTTTTTCTGGTACTGGTGCTTTCATTTTACTTCTTTCTTTTCCGGGGGAACGATATGTGGAAGAAAAAACTCTCCATTATCAGCTATGTAAAGCCTTTCCGTTTTACCAACCAGGATGGACATCCGTTCAGCGACAGGGACATGCTTGGAAAAGTAACTGTTGTTGAATACTTTTTTACCACCTGCAAGGGGATCTGTCCTAAAATGAATACCAATATGAAAGGGGTGTATGAGGAATTCAAATCCGAGCCGGATTTTATGATCCTCTCACATACCTGTAATCCGGAAACAGATTCTGTACCCGTATTGAAAAGATATTCCGATTCATTGAAAGTGAATAACCAGAAATGGGTTTTTGTAACAGGAAGAAAAGACAGTTTGTACCAGCTTGCCAGAACAGCCTATCTGCTGGATGATCCAAAAAACAGTTTCGAAAAAATTCAGGACCAGTTTATACATACCCAGTTTTTTGCACTGGTAGACAAAGACGGAAGAATTCGCGGACAAATTTATGATGGGCTTAAAAAAGAGGAAATTGAAAAATTAAAAACCGACATTAGAACATTACTTGCAGAAAAATCTTCTACCGGTAACTTTGTAAATGGTATTTTTAACAATAACCCATAATACCAGGTGATGCTGAGTAAAATTACAGACACCCTAAAAAAGCACCAGCTGAGTGTAACGGATTCCCGGAAAAAAATTCTTTCCTTTTTTCTTCAATCAGGTAATGCACTGGCGCATGCAGATATTGAGCATAAAAGCGGAACTGAATTTGACCGGGTAACCATTTACAGAACACTGCAGACCTTTGTGGAGAAGGGCATCATTCATACCATTCCTACATCAGACAATTCCATCCGCTATGCGCTCTGCAAAGACGAATGCGTTGAAGGACATCACCATGATGACCATGTTCATTTTATTTGTGATGACTGTGGTACCACGTATTGTTTAGACCATGTGAGTGTTCCAAAAGTGAAACTGCCCAAAGGATTCAAGGCCGCCCAAACCGATCTGGTAGTAAGCGGAACATGTAATAAATGCGAACAATGATATTAGTAACTGGCGCTACCGGACTGGTTGGTTCTCATCTTATTCGGCAGCTTGTAAAAGAGGGCAGGCAGGTGAGGGCCATTTACAGAGATCAAATTCCGTCCACTGAACATACCACTGGTGTTGATTGGGTGAAAGCAGATATTCTGGATATTATTTCGCTGGAAGAAGCCATGCAGGATACAGACCAGGTATATCATTGTGCCGCAATCGTTTCCTTTAATCCGGCAAAAAAAAGATTACTGCATAAAACCAATATTGAGGGTACCGCCAATGTGGTGAATGCCTGTCTATTAAAAGGAGTAAAAAAATTACTCTTTGTTAGTTCTGTAGCTGCACTTGGCAGAATACGGGAAGATGCCCCGATCAATGAAACCATGAACTGGACCCCCGAAACCAGTAACAGCGAATACGGCAAATCAAAATTCATGGCCGAAATGGAAGTGTGGAGAGGTATGGGAGAGGGACTGAATGTAGCAGTCATCAATCCTGTTATTATTTTAGGGGCTGGTAACTGGAACGGAGGATCATCCGGAATATTCAAATCTGCTTACAACGAATTTCCCTGGTACACAGAAGGCATGAGTGGATTTGTAGATGTTTTGGATGTAGTGAAGGCCATGATTGCCATTATGCAATCTCCCTTAAGCGGAGAAAGGTTCATTATCAGTGGCAGCAATGCATTTTATAAAGACATTTTTACAAAGATTGCCAGCGGGTTTAATAAGAAGGCCCCACATAAAAAAGTTACTCCTTTTCTGGCCGGAATTGTATGGCGGATGGAAGCAATAAAAGCCCTTTTTACCGGAAAAGATCCTTTACTTACCAGAGAAACGGCCAAAACCGCCCGGGCCAGAGTAAGTTTTGATAACACTAAACTGCTGAAGGCCTTCCCCGAATTCAGGTACACCCAACTCGATGAGTCCATTAAAAGGATCTGTGCAGAAATGCTGAAAAAAATAACAGCGGACATTAATTAGTCCTGATCCATCACTTTCTTCCACAACTCCGGTATGCGCTTGATCCAGACCAGCTCCCTTCTTTTCAGGGAAGCCTCTTGCACAGGATAACCAAAATAGGTTTTATCCCCTTCCAGAGAAGAGGTTACACCACTCTTACCCAGTACTACCGCATTAGCGCCAATTGTAAGCGTTTTACCGACCCCAACCTGCCCCCATATTGTAACACCGTCTTCTATAACCGTTCCGCCGGCAATGCCTACCTGAGCGGCAAACAGGCAGTTTGTACCTACTGTAACATCATGGCCTATATGCACCATATTATCGATCTTGGTTCCTTTGCCAATTCTGGTTTCTGCAGTAACGCCTCTGTCGATGGTACAAGCCGATCCAATTTCTACTGCATCTTCAATGACCACATTGCCACAACTCTGCATTCTTTTATACCATACCCCACGGTTCTTTTTGGTGTTGTAATAAAAGGCATCGCCACCTATAACAGTTCCTGATTGAATCACTACATCGTCTCCTATAATGGTATAATCCAGCAATGAAACATTCGGATAAATGACACAGTTTTTTCCAATGCTAACTTCTTTACCAATAAAAACATTGGGCATAATAACAGAACCCTCTCCGATGACCAGATCATCACTGATACTTTTCTGCGGAGCTGTAAACGGACGAAAGTGATTAACAATTTTCAGATACGCTTCAAACGGATCGGCAACAATTAAAATAGTTTTTCCTTCAGGAATTATAACATCGCTTGTATTGATAATAATAAAATCTGCTGCGCTTTTCAAAGCCGTTTCATAGTACTTCGGATGATCAACAAACACCAGATCGCCCGGTTCCACTTTATGAATTTCATTGATGCCCATAACAGGTGAAGAGGTATTACCTGCAACTTCTGCATCTATCATGCTGGCCAACCATGTTACCGAAACCGGAGAGGGAAACTTCATTTGTTCTGATTTTAGCTGGAATAAAGGTAGTAAGTGTAGGTTTCCGGGAAATTTTTTTTTACAGATCAGTCACCGGCAAACCCAAAAAATGCACAGAAAATTCAGGATAATTTTGCGGTTGAATTCAACTTTGAATTCCAGATAAAATAAAAATGATTCCCCGCAAACGCTTTGTTAATGAACATTTCCGAAGAAATTAATTTTTTATGCCTGTGATTATTATTCTAATTTTCCTGTTTTGTAGCAACAAAAATCAGCAGTTTATTTTTTCGCAATGCACATCTGCAGCCAAAATGTGAATAAAATTATTTAAAAAAATTTTTGCATTGGTTAAAAGTCTTTTTAATATTGTGCAGGGAAACTTGTTTCCCAGTACTTACTAACCCATCCATATACAAAGTCTCGCTTCTGCGGGACTTTTGTTTTAGTACATTTCAAAGAACTTATTATGAGTCAGGCACACTTTTCAGAGCAGGAATTAATCCGTAGAGAAAAGCTTGCAAAATTGCAGGCTGCAGGTATTGATCCGTTTCCCGCACCGTTGTATCCGGTTAGTCATTTTTCTGTTGATATTAAAAATGCTTACACAGAAGAAACCAAAGATCAGTTCACCGGTCTTTGTGTTGCAGGAAGAATTATGAGCATGAATGATAAAGGAAAAGTTTTCTTTATAAAGATCCAGGACAGCAAGGGAATTATTCAATTGTATGTGAAAAGAGATGATATCTGTACCGGCGAAGACAAATCCTATTTTGATATTCTGGTGAAGCACGGTTTGGATTTAGGAGATATTATCGGTTGCACCGGATATGGTTTTGTTACCAAAACAGGAGAGACTTCTATTCACGCAGAAACCATTACACTTTTAACCAAATCACTGAAACCACTTCCGGTGGTTAAAAGAGATGAGGAAGGAAATACGTTTGATGCTGTTACCGATCCGGAATTCCGTTATCGCCAGCGTTATGCTGATCTGATCATTAATCCGGATGTAAAAGACACTTTTGTTAAAAGAACCCGTATTGTAAATACCATCCGTGAATACCTCAATGCCCAGGGCGCACTGGAAGTAGACACGCCGGTACTGCAGTCTATCCCGGGCGGAGCTGCAGCCAGACCATTTACTACCCATCACAATGCATTGGACGTTCCTTTTTACCTCAGAATTGCCAATGAGCTGTACCTGAAACGCCTGATCGTAGGTGGGTTCGACTGGGTGTATGAATTCAGCAGAAACTTCCGCAACGAAGGCATGGACCGTACACACAACCCGGAGTTTACCGTTTTAGAGTGGTACACCGCTTACAAGGACTATATATGGATGATGGAAATCACCGAACAGTTGTTCGAAAAAATTGCCATGACCCTTCACGGAACCACCGATGTTATACTGGGCGACAAAACCATCAGTTTTAAAGCGCCGTTCAGAAGAATCAGCATCCATGAGGCCATTCAGGAAAATACAGGTATTGATGTGAGTGCGATGGACGAAGCTGGTTTAAGGGATGTTTGCAAACAACTG
>CALPNW020000008.1 GCA_943325035.2 Sphingobacterium thalpophilum
CTCGGTTACCACCAGATCTATTTTGAACTTTTCCATAAAAAACATAGCAACACCCATACTTAAGAACAGTAGGGCCATAGAAATATCATACACTCTTCTGAAGTGATTGTAACTGCGCCGGCTTCTGTCTCTCTCTCTGTTTTCCATTATTTTCTTTATGGGATCGGCAATTTAAGAAATATTTCTACTGAGATGCATACTTTTTGAAATTCCATAATTGATAATTGTCAACTAATGACTGTTAGTACATATTAATCTTCTTAATACTATCTTTGTTATCATGAAGATTTTAATGGTTTGTCTGGGTAATATTTGCAGAAGTCCATTGGCAGAAGGTATACTTGCCCATCAGGCTTCAAAGGCAGGACTGGATTGGATTGTAGAGAGTGCAGGAACTGCAGGTTATCATGCTGGTGAAGCCCCGCACCCGCTTTCCCAGAAAGTGGCCGGCGAAAACGGCATCGATATTTCGGGGCAGCGATGCCGGCAATTTCAAAAAGAAGATTTACGCTTTTATGACAAAATTTATGCAATGGATCAGTCTAACTACGTTGATATCAAACTTTTGTGCGGTAATGACTGGATGCCCGAAAAAGTAGAATTAATACTAAATGAATTGTATCCGGGTCTCAATAACGAAGTTCCCGATCCCTGGTATGGAGGGGAGGATGGATTTATAGAAGTATTCAATATGCTGAACAATGCCTGCGAAAAGATCATAGAAAAACGTAAATAAGCTACTTTTGCGCCAATGAGCAAACCATCTATACCACAGGGAACCAGAGACTTTAATGCCGCAGTAGTTCTGAAGCGGAATTATATATTCCAAACAATTCGCACTGCTTTTGAACTATATGGCTTTGAGCCACTGGAAACACCTGCGATGGAAAATCTTGAAACCCTCATGGGGAAATATGGCGAAGAGGGAGATAAACTGATATTCAAGATCCTCAATAACGGCCTGGATAATCCTGCAAAAAAAGACCAGGCTATTCTTGATTTCGACAAAATTCTGTCTGGAAAAAACAATAAAGGCATTACGGAGAGAGCGCTCCGCTATGACCTTACCATTCCATTCGCCCGGTACGTTGCCATGAATTACGGACAGCTGACCATGCCCTACAAGCGTTACCAGATACAACCTGTATGGAGAGCAGACCGTCCGCAAAAAGGCCGCTACAGGGAGTTTTATCAATGTGATGCCGATGTGGTTGGCAGTAAGAGCTTATTGAATGAGGTAGAACTCACTGCTATTTATGCCACTGTTTTTAACCGGTTGAAAATACCGGTAGAGATCCGCATCAACAGCAGAAAAATACTGGCTGCCCTTGCAGATCTTTGTGGCGGTGCAGACCAAATGATCAATATCACTATAGCTATAGATAAGCTCGATAAAATCGGGCTGGAAAAAGTAAAAGAAGAACTGGCCACCAGAGGATTACAGCAGCATCAGATTGATACTATTGAAAAATACCTGTTGATTGAGGGGAACAACGAACATAAATTAAACCAGTTGAAATCTTTACTGGGAGATAATGAGAACGGATTAAAAGGTATTCAGGAAATCGAATACATGCTGAATCATCCGCCCCTATCCGGAGATGCTGCTGTTATTGCAGACTTTACGCTTGCACGCGGACTGAATTACTATACAGGAATTATTTTTGAAGTAAAAGCTATTGGTGCACAGATGGGTAGTATTGGCGGTGGCGGCAGATATGATGACCTTACCGGACTTTTTGGCGTTCCCAATGTTCCCGGAGTTGGCGTAAGCTTTGGGGTTGACCGTATTTATGATGTAATGGAGGAACTGAAATTATTTCCGGAAGAAGTGCAGCGCGGCACCAAATTATTGTTCTTTAATTTAGGCAGTGCAGAAAGTGAAAGGGCTTTTGTATTAATGCAGCAGATGAGAGAAAGGGGTATTGCATCGGAACTTTTTCATGAGCAGAGCAAATTCGACAAACAGTTTAAATACGCCGAGAAAAAAAATATCCCTTTCATTGTGATCATTGGCACAAAGGAACTTGAAGAGGGAACCTGCAACATCAAAAATATTATTACAGGCGAGCAGAAAAACATTCCGCAGGAGCAGCTTTTGGAAGAATTATTGTAAGATCAGCTATTTTAATGCGCTATCTGATAAAACGCGGACCGGTAGGATGCCGAAAGGTTTAACCAGCAGCTATTGACGTGCAAAACAGTTAACCGTCAATTACCGCCTGGGCTGTTTATTGTGCGTGGGTAAAAATTAAGAATGCAGCGCTTTTGAAGTGGTTCCCATGATTAATGATTTAATCACAGATCGCATTCCTGCCTCCGCATTCTTAATGATTGATCTTACTGAGCTTATCGTTTAAAAAAGACTGTTGAAGCAATAGTTACTGCCTCATCTTTGGTTCCCTCTAACGTATATCCCATAGCCAATACACTAACCCCAATGATTTTTCTATTCTCATTCCTTTTAAAGGTGGCTGTACCCTGAAACTGTGTAATGCTGTAAACATCTTCTGCCTGCTTTTCGAGCGGCGATGTTCCAACAGATGATACCATACTTAAAGCACCGTTCTCTAAGGATACCGTTATTTCAGTCACCGGACTTCCATCAGCAAATTTATACTTGCCTACATACTGTGTTAAGGTGGTATCAGTTTGTGCACTTGCAGCAAAAGAAATTCCCATTACGAGCAGCGAAAACAAAAGAATTTTTTTCATTGAATTTTTTTTATGGTTTAATTCAGGGGTAAAATAATAAAAATGACCCATTCTGAAATATATAACACAGAAAAGGCAGAATTGTTAAAGCCCCTCAAAAACAATTGCTGCGCCCTGCCCTACCCCTACACACATGGTGGCCAGTCCATAGCGCCCTTTCTGTCTGCTCATTTCATGAACCAGGGTTCCGGAGATCCTTGTGCCACTGCATCCGAGCGGATGACCCAGCGCAATTGCCCCTCCGTTTACGTTCACTTTAGCCGCATCCAGTTCCAGATCCCTGATACAGGCAATGCTTTGGGAAGCAAATGCCTCATTCAGTTCAATCAATGAAAGATCATTTATGCCAATACCTGCCCGCTTTAATGCTTTTCTGCTTGCCGGAACAGGACCAATACCCATAATGGCCGGATCAACACCCGCCACTCCCATACCGGCAATACGGGCAATTGGTTGGAGGTTAAATAATTTCACCGCTTCTTCACTGGCCAGCAACATGGCTGCCGCACCATCATTGATACCTGATGAATTACCCGCAGTAACGGTACCGTCTTTAAGAAATGCCGGTTTTAAAGCTGCCAGTTTCTGGAGACTGGTTTCCCTGGGATGCTCATCCTGATTCACCCAGCTGATCATCCGGTCTTTCATGATTTCTACGGCAACCAGCTCATCTTCCCATTTGCCCGCTTTTAAAGCTGCGGCATATTTTAACTGAGAGCTCAACGCAAACTCATCCTGTGCTTCTCTGCCAATTGCCCAGCTGCGGGCTATATTCTCCGCTGTTTCACCCATTGTATAGGGCTGATACATGCCAGACAGCTTCTGATTGATGAAACGCCAGCCAAAACTGCTGTCATAGGTTTCTACCTTTCTGCTCCAGCCTTCTTCTGCCTTGGCCGTAACAAACGGCGCCCTGGTCATACTCTCCACGCCCGCTGCGATATAAAAAAGCCCTTCGTTGCACATAATTGCCCTCGAAGCATCCATAATAGCCTGCATTCCACTGGCACAAAGCCGGTTTACCGTATTCCCGGCAACCGTTACCGGCAGCCCGGCCAATAGTGCGGCCATACGGGCCACATTACGGTTGTCTTCCCCTGCCTGATTGGCCGCCCCCGCAATTACATCTTCAATGGCAGCGGGGTCTATATCCGGATTGCGTTGCAATAAAGCACTCAGCACATATGCCAGTAAATCATCCGGTCTGATACTGCTTAATTTACCACCATATCTGCCAATTGGGGTTCTCACCGAGTCGATCACATAACAGGTATTTGCCATATTTTATTCTTTATAATAAGTCTGCAATATATAATTTACCCGATAAATAGCAGTTTGGGGGCCGTTCGGGTTATCTTTGCGGTATGAGCGCCCCTTTACCAAATATTCGCCACCAGAGTCCTGCAGAGCTGGAATCCTATTTTAACCGCATCGGCGAGAAGAATTTTCGTTTAAAACAGGTTCAGGAATGGATCTGGCAAAAACATGCCCATAGCTTCGAAGCGATGAGCAACCTCAGCAAAGACCTGAGAACAAAACTGGCAGCTGATTTTACTTTGCCTGCCTTAAGGGTAGACGAAACACAATACAGCAGTGATGGTACCATTAAAAGCAGGTTCAAAACTTTTGACGGCCATAATATAGAAGGGGTTCTGATTCCAACAGAAGAACGGAAAACAGCCTGTGTTTCTTCACAGATCGGTTGCAGCCTGAGCTGCAAGTTCTGCGCAACCGGTTACATGGACAGAAAGCGTAACCTTAGTTTTGATGAAATAGTGGACCAGGTAGTTTTGATCAACCAGCAAAGTGAAAAGACCTACGAAAAGAAACTCACCAACATCGTATTCATGGGTATGGGTGAACCACTTATGAACTACGGCAATGTTTTGCAGGCCATTGAGCGCATCACTTCCGAAGACGGATTATTCATGAGCCCGAGAAGGATCACTGTTTCTACTGCAGGTGTGGCCAAACAGATCAGAATGCTGGGAGACGATCAGGTACGTTTTAAACTGGCGCTTTCATTGCATGCCCCCAATGATGAAAAGAGAAATAAAATAATGCCTATCAATGAAACCAATAACATCAAGGTACTCACTGAAGCATTGAATTATTTTTATAAGAAAACCGGCAATGAAATAACCCTCGAATACATTTTATTCAAGAACCTGAATGATTCTGAGAAGGATGCAGAAGAACTCACCAAAGTATTCCGGCAGATTCCTGCAGATCTGATCAATATCATAGAATACAATCCCATCGATGCTTTCAGATTTACCAAACCGGAAGAAGAAGATGTTCAGAATTTCATGAATATCCTTTCTGCCAATAAAGTGAACGCCCGTTTACGCCGTAGCAGAGGAAAAGACATTGACGCAGCCTGCGGACAGCTGGCCAATAAAAATAAATAATTAAAAATTAAAAAGGTAGGATAATTCATTCATCATTCCTGTTGTAAAACAGCAAACAAGTACACATGCAAAAGAAAAGAACAGACAACTTCAACAAATTTGCCGAAAAGAAAAAAGGCGGAGCCATTAAAGAAGAATTCAGGCAGGCAAAAAGAAAACTGAAGGCCGATGCACGAGCAGCAGGCGAAGAGATGAGGGCCAAGAAAAAAGCCAAGGCAAGGGGTGAAGTGATAGAAGATACAAAACCTGCAAGAGCAGACAAATCAAGAACAGACAAATCAAGAGCAGATAAATCAAGAGCCCCAAAAGAGGATGGTAGAAAGCCGGCAGGTAGAACAACAGCCGGCAGAACAGCAACAGGCAGTTCGAGAGCAGAAGGCAAACCAACAGTGGAACGAAGCTCAGCCGTTTCCGGTGCCGAACGCGGTTCCAGACCAATTACACCGGCAGGGAAAGCTGGCGGAAAATCAGGCGCAAATGCCAGTACCGAACAACGGGAGCCACAAACAAAGGACTCTATGATTCCTTTGAATAAATTCATCGCACACGCTGGAGTATGTGGAAGAAGAGAAGCTGCCGAGTTAGTGAAAGCAGGAAAAGTAACTGTTAACGGAGATAAATTATTTGAACCCGGTTATAAAGTGTCACAGGCCGATAAAGTAACTGTTAAAGGGAAAGAAATTTTTCTGCAGAAGAACTCTGTTTACATTTTACTGAATAAGCCCAAGGATTTTTTAACTACTGCAAGCGATCCACAGGGCAGAAAAACGGTACTTGATCTGGTTAAAGGAGCAACCCTCGAGAGAATCTATCCGGTAGGAAGGTTAGACAGAAACACTACAGGTGTTTTATTACTTACCAATGACGGAGAACTGGCTCAAATATTAACTCACCCCTCTTTTGAGGTTAAGAAGATCTATGAAGTAACACTCGATAAAGCAGTTACCAAAAAAGACCTGGACCTGATTGTGAGTGGCGTTACGCTCGAAGATGGTTTTGTGCAGGCAGACGCTGTAGGTTACGCCGATTCAAAAAGCAAGGACGTAGTTGGTATAGAAATACACAGTGGCCGAAACAGAATTGTGAGAAGAATTTTTGAACACCTGGGCTACGATGTGAAATCGCTGGACAGGGTTATGTTTGCCAACCTCACCAAGAAGAACGTGGAAAGAAGTAAATGGCGTCATCTGAATGAAAAGGAAGTACGTTTACTCAAATTCATGAACAAATCATTTATCAGAAAAAATAAGGAAACTGTATAGCAATGAACATCGATATCATTTTTGAGAATAACGAATTCGTTGCTGTAAATAAGCCTTCCGGATTATTGAGTATACCCGACAGAATGGGCAAGGAAATTTCGCTGAAAGACCTGCTGAAAGAAAAATATGGTAATATTTATACTGTTCACCGGATAGACCGTGATACCAGTGGCATCATTCTGTTTGCAAAAACAGAAGAAGCGCACAAAGAACTTTCGCGCCTTTTTGAAGGAAGGGACATGAAAAAATATTACCTCGGGCTGGTAAACGGTCAGATGATCAACCCTGCAGGCACTATAGATGCTGCCATCATGGAACATCCGGGCAAAGCCACCAAAATGATCACTCATGTAAAAGGCAAGCCCTCTGTTACCGATTACGAAGTACAGGAAAAGTTCCGTTTGTATTCCTGGGTTCAGTTTCAGATTCACACCGGAAGAACGCACCAGATCAGGGTGCACATGCAACATATCGGACATACTATCGTTTGTGATGAAATATACGGCGATCCTAAGCCGGTTTTATTATCCTCTATCAAAAGAAACTTCAAGCTGGCGAAAGCGGCTGATGAAGAAAAACCAATTTTGTCTAGACTGGCATTGCATTCATTCAGGCTGATGTTTACCCTGAATGATGAAGATTTTGAACTGGAAGCCCCGGTTCCAAAAGATTTAAAAGCATTATTACAGCAATTGCGAAAATGGAAGGGATAAGTATTAATTGTTTTTGTAAACAATCCCGTTCTTCATTACAAATTTAACCTTGCCCATGCTGGAGACATCCTTAACAGGATCTCCATCTACGGCTATAATATCTGCCAGTTTATCTTTTTCAATACTTCCGATTCTATCATCTCCCAGCAGGTCTGCCGCATTAAGGGTAGCGGATTTAATTGCTTCTAGTATCGGCATTCCGGCTTCAGTCATATATACAAATTCGATCCAGTTCTTTCCATGTGCATATACACCTGCGTCTGTTCCAAAAGCAATCTTAACCCCACGCTTGTAGGCTTTGGCAAAATTAGCCTGAATGAAATTTCCAACAACGGCCGCTTTAGCCCTGACTATTTCCGGATAATAACCCGGCTTTTTAGCTGAATCTGCAGACGATCTTCCTGCAATAATCGTAGGTACCAGATAAGTGCCATTTTGCTTCATCAGATCCATTACCTCTTCGGTCATGTAAGTTCCATGCTCAATAGAATTCACTCCGGCCAATACGGCGCGCTTCATTCCTTCTGCACCATGTGCATGTGCCGCTACTTTAAATCCGTAATCTTTAGCAGTAGCAACTATGGCTTTTATTTCCTCCTCCGTAAACTGAGCTCCGCTGCCATCCTTAGCCATACTCAATACGCCTCCCGTGGCAGTGATCTTAATTAAATCAGCACCTTCCTTGTACCGCTGGCGTACTGCTTTTGCGCAGTCTTCCACCCCGTTTACAACGCCTTCTTTTGGCCCGGGATCTCCCATTAAATCTTTGCGGTAATTATTGGTTGGGTCTGCATGACCGCCTGTTGTTCCAAGTGCTTTGCCTGCAGTATAGATTCTTGGTCCAACGATCCACTCTTTATTAATGGCGTTACGCAATGAAATATTCACTCCGCTTCCACCCAAATCTCTCACTGCAGTAAAACCGCTCATAAGGGTTTTATTTGAAAATACAACCGACTGAAATGCATAGTCGCCCGGATTCCAGGTAAAGCCATTCAGGTAATTGGCAGGCCCTGTTTCACTCTCCATGTGCACATGCATATCTATCAGCCCTGGCATCACTGTAAGTTTTTTTAAATCAATTACTTTATCCCCGGCTGCGGCAACGCTATATCCTTTCAGCACTTCACTGATTTTAGATCCATCGGTAATAATGGTCATTTCTTTCAACACCGTTTGACTTTTTACATCAATCAGCTGACCGCAATAGATCAGTGTTTTCTGCGCCATTGCAACTGTCATACAAAACAACAGGCCCAGTAGCAGGAATACTTTCTTCATATTTATTGTTTTGGGTAAGATAGTCAGAAATACTCAATCTTATGAATAACAAAGCCCCGGAAATTCCGGGGCCCTGAACAAGTATAAAAAACAGATTTATATATTTGGCTGCGGCGTATACCGCAGATAAGGCTTTACCACTTTTACCCCTTTTGGGAATTTTGCTGCTGCATCTTCTGTTTTCACAGAAAGCGCTATGATTACGTCCTCTCCCTCTTTCCAGTCGGCAGGCGTAGCAACACTGTAATTGGCAGCCAGTTGCAATGAGTCTATCACACGAAGTACTTCAAAGAAGTTTCTGCCGGTAGACGCAGGGTATACAATCATCAGCTTTACTTTTTTATCGGGCCCGATGATAAACAAAGAGCGAACGGTAAAAGTTTCAGAAGCATTGGGATGAATCATATCATATGCATGGGCAATACTTTTATCTTCATCTGCGATGATGGGAAAATTAACCGTAGTATGCTGGGTTTCATTGATGTCACTGATCCAGCTCTTATGACTTTCTACATTGTCCACACTCAGTGCAAGCACTTTCACATTTCGCCTTTCAAATTCACCCGCAAGCGATGCCGTTTTACCAAGCTCTGTTGTGCAAACCGGCGTATAATCTGCCGGATGGGAAAAAAGTATGCCCCAGCTGTCTCCTAAATATTCATAAAAATCAATATCGCCTTTGCTTGTTTTTGCTTTAAAGTTGGGAGCTGAATCCCCTAGTCGTAAACTCATATTTATCCGGTTTATAAAACGAAGGTAGCATTTCCTACCAAACAAGTAGACTATTTAACAGTAATTTTATTTCTTCCCGCCCCTTACGGTGCGGGCTTTACGGAGTGCGTTTTTTCCATACTTGTTTTTTACCGCATCAATGGCTTTATAGAGTTCGTCTTTTTTACCATCATTATCGAACAGGCTCGCTTGCAGCACATGGCTGGTTAATTCAGATAACCTTACGCCCAACAGTCTTACAGCTTGGCCTTTCCGGTAGAGTTTATGAAACAGATCTATGGCTACCGGAATAAGTTCATCATCCCGAAGGGTATAATCGATACTGGTTTGCCGGGAGGTAGTTTCAAAATCGGGATACCGGATCTTTACACTGATGCAACCGGTGAGTTTTTTATCTGCACGCAGTTCGAAGGCAATTTTCTCGGTCATCCGAACCAGTTCACTGAGCAGAATTGCCTCGTCCGAAATATACTGTTCAAAAGTGTTTTCGGTAGAAACAGATTTAGCTTCGTGATAGGGCTGTACTTCCCCGTCGTGAATACCCTGTGATTTTCGCCAGAGTTCAGTACCCGACCTGCCCAGTTTCTGTTCCAGTAATGTAACAGGGGTTTCGCTCAGCTGCCGGATGGTAAAAATATTCATTGCCTTTAACCGTTCGTACATAGACGCACCTACCCCGGAAAATTTATTCACCGGCAATGGTGCTAAAAAAGCTTTTTCCATACCTGGTTTTACAAAGAGGTATCCATTGGGCTTGGCCTCATCAGTAGCAATTTTAGCAATCATTTTATTGGTTGCCAGCCCAAATGAAATGGGGAGTTGCGTTTTTTGAATGATCTCATTGCGCAGGTCAATGGTCCACTGATAAGGATCAAAATACTTATCCATTCCGGTAAGATCAATGAAAAATTCATCGATAGAAGCTTTCTCAAAAAGAGGTGCTTTTGCAGCAATTATTTCTGTAACCCAGCGGGAGTAACGGCTGTACTCGCCCCTTGTTCCCTTTACTATCAATGCATGCGGACAGCATTTCATAGCAGCCCTCATAGGCATGGCACTTCGCACCCCAAATTGTCTTGCTTCATAGCTGCAGGTAGTAACCACTCCCCTGTCTGCAGTTCCGCCAACAATAACTGCTTTGCCTTTTAAGGAAGGATCATTTAATACTTCCACACTTACAAAGAAAGAATCAAGATCCATGTGGGCAATATAACGCTGGGGACTTAACATATACTAACGATATACATCCAGTAATCCATCAGGCAGTGTTACGTAAACACGTTTCTTTGGATGATCTATTTTATCGAGAGTTTCTGCATGCAGGGGAATCAATGCCTCATTGCCATCGAGTGAGATCCGCAGCAATACCTGGTGGGGTTGTTCAATGACTTCTTCTATAGGACCCAGGTTTTCCTCTTCATCCGTAATGAGTTCATAACCAAGCAGGGAAATCGGTGCGTTTTTACCGGCTAATTTTCTGAAATCGGCATCCAGTAACCATACCGGTTTGGTATTTAAACGTGCCGCTGCTTCCTTTGAATGAATGCCTTCGAGCTTCACATACATTTCTTCATGATCCTTGGCCTTCGAAGATTCTATAAAATAAGGAAGATAAGAGCCCTTCACTTCTTCCACAAACAATACGGCAACGCCTGTTAGTCCTGTTTTTTTTCCGAGAGAGTGGATAAGAATCACTTCGCCCTTTAACCCAAAAGCAGCAACGATTTTTCCTATATTGATGTATTCCTTCATTAACTGCAAGTTAGTAAACCCTGCCCTGATTGGATGGGGTTTGTACAAATTAAAAAGACCCGGAAAAATCCGGGCCTCATTAATATCGAATAGAGAAAATTAAGCTTCTGCAGGAGTACCTTCTTCAGCTGGTGCTTCAGGTACTGCTGTTACCACTACTTCTTCTTTAACTTCTACTTTTCTTACAATTGGCACGTAAACTTTCTTTGCGCGCTGCTTGCTCTTGTGTTCTTCGTTTCTGCGGGTAATGCTCGCTTCATGCTCATTATGCCATTCCTGGAATTTGGTCATTGCAGTTGCATCATCAAACAAACCTAATTTAACACCACGTAAAAGGTGCTTCAGGTACAGTACTCCTTTGAAAGAAAGGATTCTGCGAACGGTATCGGTTGGTTGAGCTCCTTTGTTCAGCCAGTCCAGTGCTTTCTGACGATCTAACTGGATAGTTGCAGGAACTGTTAATGGATTGTAAGTACCCAGTTTCTGGATAAACTTACCATCTCTTGGTGCGCGACCATCGGCTACTACGATAAAGTAGAAAGGCCTTTTTTTACTCCCGTGACGCTGGAGTCTCATTTTTACTGCCATAAATAGAAATTTAAGGGCGTGAATAAATTAATTAATCTGGTAGAAACCAGGAGCGCGAAAGTAATAGATTCCGGATAAACTTCCAAATTCTACCTTCTCATACCAGGCATTTTGCCTCCCATTGGCATGTTATTCATCATTTTCATCATCTGTTTCATCTGTTCAAACTGCTTCATGAAGGCATTCACTTCCTGAACATCTTTTCCACTGCCTTTGGCAATACGCAGTTTCCTGCTTTGGGTTAAAGAATCCGGATTAGCCCGTTCAAAGGGGGTCATAGAACTGATCATCGCCTCAATGCCTTTAAAAGCATCATCCTTGATATCAATGTCTTTTACTGCTTTTCCTACTCCCGGTATCATTCCCATCAGGTCTTTCAGGTTACCCATTTTCTTGATCTGCTGCAGCTGGTCCATGAAATCCTGAAAATCAAACTGATTTTTTCGGATCTTTTTCTCCAGCTTTTTAGCCTCCGCCTCATTAAACTGCTCCTGTGCTTTTTCTACCAGTGAAGTAATGTCTCCCATTCCCAGAATACGCTGTGCCATCCTTTCGGGATAGAACACATCGAGGGTATCCATTTTTTCGCCGCTGCTTACAAATTTAATCGGTTTGTCTACCGTGTATTTGATAGAAAGTGCCGCACCACCGCGGGTATCCCCATCCAGTTTGGTTAATACCACACCGGTGAAATCCAGTCGGTCGTTAAATGCTTTTGCAGTATTCACTGCATCCTGACCCGTCATGGAATCCACCACAAACAGAATTTCCGTTGGATTTACCGCTGCTTTGATATCAGCTACTTCGGTCATCATCACTTCGTCTATCGCAAGACGACCGGCGGTATCAATGATGACTACATTTTTATTGGTGGCCTTTGCTTCTTTTATTGCGTTCAGCACAATGGCAACAGCATCTTTATTCTCCCGTTCACTGTAAATGCTCACGCCTATCTGTTCTGCCAGAACGGTCAGCTGGTCAATGGCTGCCGGACGATAAATATCTGCCGCAACCACCAGGGGTGATTTCCCTTTTTTGGTTTTCAGGTAACTGGCCAGCTTACCGGTAAAAGTGGTTTTACCACTACCCTGTAAGCCTGCGATCAGAATTATAGCAGGATTGCCTTCCAGAGAAAACGCAGCTTCCCTGCCACCCATTAACTGGGTCAGTTCGTCCTGAACAATCTTGGTCATTAACTGACCCGGACTGATGGCATTGATTACTTTCTCACCAACTGCTTTATCCCTTACTTTTTCCGTAAACTCTTTGGCAATTTTAAAATTCACATCCGCATCCAGCAATGCCCTGCGAATGTCTTTTACTGTATTGGCAATATTCAGTTCATTGATCCGCGCTTCTCCTTTGAGATTCTTGAACGCCGACTCTAATTTTTCCGATAAACTTTGAAACATAATGACTCCCTCCGTTAATTATAGAGGTGCAAATATACTGGGTTACCTAAAATGTACCCATTCTGCTTTTTTATTGGCTGAATCCCTGCCAATTATCCCAGATAAACCTTCAGATACTTGCTGCGCTTGGTGGTTCGGAGCTTAGTGATGGCTTTATCCTTGATCTGGCGCACCCTTTCGCGGGTTAGGTTGAACCTTCTGCCAATGTCTTCGAGGCTAAGGGCATGATCTATACCGATACCAAAAAAATAACACAGAACCGTTTTTTGCCGGTCAGTCAAGATCTGAAGACTCCGCTCTATTTCCTGATGAAGCGATTCGTAGTGGGCTACTTTTTCATCTGCAGGGGAGGCATTGGTATTTTCCATCAGGTCTATGATGGCTCCGCCCTCTCCATCCATTAATGGCGCATCCATGCTCACATGACGAAATCCTGCATTCATGGTATAGCTCACTTCTTCTACCGGAAGATGCAGCAGATCTGCCAGCTCCTGAGAAGTTGGTTCCCGCTCAAATTCCTGCTCCAGCTGCTGATAGGCCTTGCTGATCCGACTGGTTAACCCCACTTTGTTGAGGGGAAGCCGTACGATTCGGCTCTGTTCGGCTAGCGACTGAAGTATGCTTTGACGAACCCACCAGACAGCATAGGAGATGAACTTAAAGCCGCGTGTTTCATCGAACCGTAGAGCCGCTTTAATGAGCCCGAGATTGCCTTCATTGATAAGGTCGGACAGGGTTAATCCCTGATTCTGGTATTGTTTGGCCACAGAAACTACAAAACGAAGATTGGCTTTAACCAGTCTTTCCAGCGCCTTCTGGTCGCCGGTGCGGATACGGTTGGCTAATATTACTTCTTCTTCGGGTTTTATAAGATCTACTTTACCAATCTCCTGTAAATATTTTTCCAGACTTTGTGATTCCCGGTTGGTAATCGATTTAGCTATTTTGAGTTGACGCATACTCATAATAAACAATTTTAAGGGGGTAGGAACAGCCAGACTACAATTTAATTCATTTAATAAAATGTTTCAAAAAAATCATCTACCCCGCTGATTTACAGCACAGTAGCCTGTTTAGAACTGCTGATAAATCATTTCCGCCCTCGTAAAACCACTCATTTGTAAAAAAACATTTGGAGGATAGGTATTATTTAATATTATTGCACCCTACCATAGAGGATGGTTAAAGAGACTACAATGAGCAAGAAGCAGCTATTTACATTAGAATTTCCCGTAAGATGTTCACCCGTTATTTTATATGATTTTTTAGCAACCCCTGCAGGTTTGCAGGAGTGGTTTGCTGACAGAGTAGACGAATGGGAGAACGTTTACAGCTTTTCCTGGAACGGAGGCGTTCCTGATAAAGCGGAGATCATGGACAAAGATGAAAACAAATTCATCCGTTTTCATTGGTTACATGGAGAGAAAAACGAATATTTTGAATTCAGAATAGAGAAGACCGAAATCTCCAATCAAACTATCCTGATTATTAAGGATTTTGCTGAAAAAGGAGAAATCAAAGACCAAACCCAACTTTGGGGTTATCAGGTGAAGGAATTATTTCACCGTCTTGGCGCTTAATTATTCTGGTAACTTCAGATTGCCAGAGATCCGGCAGGCACTAGTACTCTGCCAGCATCGATAATAAGCGGTTAAAATGTTTGACCATAAACTGTTCAATATCATCCCACTCTTCGAGTGGGATTTTTTTTGCCAGCTTTAAAAAAGGAAGCTCCTTTACAGAAGCGCCATTCCAGTCTGCAATAGAAATATAATTATCCTTCTCGAAGTGATGCTGCCAGGGATCTGCGCCCACGCCAACATACCAATCTTTTGTTTCGGAGGCATATTTGCCGAATAGCTGAAAATAATTATCAATGGAGGCGCCATATTCAGCAAGGTATTTTCCTTTTAACACCAGCTGAATACTGCAATGGTTGCCCCACCAGAAAAAAGTACGTACCGCAAAAATATCCTGAAGGGTAAAATACCGCGGATAATCGAGCATAATATAGGGCAGCTGCTGGTATTGTTCTCCCCTGGAGACTTTTGGAGCAAGGCTAAAAACCTCAGAATCAGTAAAAGTGGTATGCTTATCGATATCCTGCCGGTAGGTATTACTCAGTTCACCAAAAAGGTTGGCCACTTTCTGAATAATCCTGTTCTTTGTTAAAATACAGTCTGCATTATTCACCAATTCGAGTTCCTTTGGTGAAAGTGTTACTTTTGCTCCACTCATAACAACAATATTAAGACAGGGAAGTGATAAAAAAACTGGACATACTGATTATTCGCTCATTTGTGGGTCCTTTTATAGCCGCATTTGTGATTTCTATCTTTGTTCTGACCATGCAGTTCTTCTGGTTGTACATAGATGACCTGGTAGGAAAAGGGCTTGACCTGATCACTATTTTAAAGCTGGTGGGGCTTGTTACCCTTTTCTGGGTTCCTACTGCACTGCCACTGGCCTTGTTATTTTCGTCGATCATGACATTTGGTAATCTGGGCGAATCTTTTGAATTGGTTGCCATAAAAGCTGCAGGTATCCCTTTGTTGCGCTTCATGAGACCACTGCTGGTTATTACTTTTTTCATCTGCGGACTGGCATTTCTTTTTGCCAACAATATCATTCCGGTAACACAGCTGAAACTTTCTGCACTTAAATACGACATCATTGTTTCCAAGCCATCGATAGATATTAAAGAAGGGATTTTTTATGACAAAATAGAAGGCTACGTAATTAAGCTGGGTAAAAAAGAAAAGAACGACAGTGTTATCCATGATGTAGTAATATTTGAAAAAGGATATTCGCTTCAGGATAATATACTGATTGCCAAAAGCGGTGTAATGCGGGTTACCGCCGACAAAAAATTTCTGGAATTTATATTAAAAGATGGTTGGCGCTACGAAGAAAAGGGACCGAGATCCACTGCCAATACCCAGTTCACCAGAATGGGGTTCCGGGAATATAAAAAAGTGTTTGACCTGAAGAGTTTTCAGATGACCAAAACAGGAGACAGTGCATTCTATGATCCGAAAATGCTGAGTCTTCGTCAACTGAACCAGGCCATTGATTCTCTGAAACATGTAGATTCTTTTTATGCAAAAAAATCGGACAGGGAAATCAGTCCCTACATTCGTTTTGCCCGTTACACAGATACCGGATGGAATGGACGGGTTGCCCATCCATTGCCTACAGTGAAGCCTGCCCTGTTAATACCAGACAGCTTAAAGAGCAGCATACTGGATGCCGCAACCAACCAGATGGCCACGGTAAAAGGAAGCATCGAAATGATGGCAAGGGATTATAATGAAAAATACGAGAGCCTCCGGTATCATGAAATAGAATGGCACAGAAAATTTACACTGTCTGTTGCTTGTCTGGTATTGTTTTTAATAGGTGCACCGCTTGGATCTATTATACGAAAAGGCGGACTGGGAACACCACTGGTTTTTGCTATCATCTTCTTTGTGATCTTTCACCTGTTTAATACATTTGGAGAAAAATTTGTGAAGTCCGGACAAACCAATCCTATCATGGGTATGTGGTTATCTACTATCATCCTGATACCTATTGGCGGCTTCCTGATTTATAAAGCCATGCACGACTCTCAGTTGTTCAATCAGGAATTCTATTACCGGACCTTTAGGCAGGTGCGTACATTTATTACTAACTTTAATAGAAAATAATATGAAACAGCCCAACAGCAGAAGAGATTTCATCAAAACAACCGGCAAAGCCGGACTGGCCGCCGGTATTGGTTTAACCGTTTTGCCTTCGTTTGGATTTGCAACTGCTCCTCTGGTTGCAGGCGGTTTCACTCAACAACCATTACCATATGGCTACACAGCACTTGAACCGGTGATCGATGCAATGACCATGGAAATTCATTACAGTAAACATGCGGCAGCTTATGCTAAAAATCTGGCCGACGCCTGTGTTGCAGAAAAAATAAACACCAGCAATCAAACGCTGGAGGAAGTGCTGCGGAATATTTCCAGATTCTCCGGTAAAATGCGCAACAATGGTGGCGGGCATTATAACCACGAATTATTCTGGCAGTGCATGAAGGGTGGTGTAGCTTCTACACCAACAGGAAAATTAGCTGCTGCAATAGACAGTTCATTCGGATCATTCGAAGCATTTAAAACACAGTTTACCGATGCCGGTAAAAACAGATTCGGAAGCGGATGGGCATGGTTAGTACAAACTCCAGACAACAAACTGGTTATTGGATCTACTCCTAATCAGGATAATCCTTTAATGGACATCAGCGATTTAAAAGGAACTCCATTGCTTGGCCTGGATGTTTGGGAACATGCTTATTATTTAAAGTACCAGAACAAAAGACCAGACTACATCAATAACTGGTGGAACGTAGTAAACTGGGACTTTGTAGCAACACGTCTGGTATAATTACCGGCATTCCCATTGCCAGCCAACAACCAATGCAGAGAATACTAAATTAAAATCAATGAAAGTAACAGTAAACTGGAAAGAAGCGCTGGCATTTGATGCTACCTCCGATAACGGACATACCGTAAGATTAGATACACTGAAAGAAAATGGCGGATTGGACAGTGGAATGAACCCCAAGAAAATGCTGCTGGCTTCTTTATGCGGATGCAGTGCCATGGATATAGTGGAGATCTTAAAAAAGATGAAAGTGGATTTCAGTAAGCTGGAGATCTCTGCAGAAGCAGAACAAACAGGTGATATGCCAAAAGTATTTAAGTCAATTGATCTGGTATACTACTGTAATGTAAAACCAGAGGACGAAGACAAATTGAAAAGAGCGGTGAGTTTGTCGATGGATAAATATTGTGGAATTTCTGCTATGCTGGCGAAGCATTGTCCGATAAATTATTCCACCGAACTGATTCCATAAACGCATTACCCTATACCACTTAAGATGGTTTTTCCACCAGTTTCCGGAAGTACCTTTAGCCATTGGCTGATTGAACTCATGGTATACTTTGTGAGAGAGGTGCAACTAGGATTGAGAGAAATATTTAAACAGGTGCTCGATTTCCACATAAAAATCTTTCATTCTGCCCCTACCAACTTTACAATCGCTTCCACATCACCGTCTGTACTGACATCATCCACAACCACAACCAGAACCATAATCAGCATCAGCATCAGCATCAGTTCTGTACCTCTGTCCTGTTCCAGCACTGACCGTAAACAGAGGCCCAGAAAGGAAATGGTATATACACCGGAATTATAACAGACCATTGCGGACGGTCCTCGCCCGCCGGAATTGCTGCCATTACCGGAGGCGTAAGTGGAATACGTTCTCTTTTTTCTGACTATGGCATGACTAGGTATTATTTTATACTTCGTTAAATGGTGGCGGTATTCTATCGGGCTAAACCGTTAAAACTTAAGTAATTTTGTCATATAAAAATAGGCCTTGCCGGTCTATTCACACACAAAATTGGCGTATATGAATAAGAGCCTGCAGAATTACACCATTCAAAAATGGGTAACAGTACTGAGTATTCTGCTCTTTATCATCAAAATAACTGCTTACTATCTCACCTCCTCTCTGGCTATTTTATCCGACGCTTTGGAGAGTATCGTAAACATGATTGCCGGCTTTATTGGACTCTACAGCCTTTACGTTGCAGCCAAACCCAGAGACAAAGAACATCCTTACGGGCATGGAAAAGCAGAATTTGTATCTGCGGCTGCCGAGGGCAGTCTGGTAATTGCTGCTGGCATCATGATCATTTATGAAACCGTTTTGAATATGCTCGACAAAACGGAAGTAAAACAATTGGACCAGGGTATGTGGCTGGTAAGTATTACTGCCCTTTTAAACTACATAGCAGGAGCCATCTGCATTCGCATTGGCAAAAAAAATACTTCTCTTGCACTGGAATCGAGCGGTAAACATTTACAGATAGACACGTATTCCACCATTGGTGTTCTCGCAGCAGTGGGTTTAATGTATTTCACTAAAATTTACTGGATCGATAAAGCGATCGCACTTGCCATGAGTGCATGGATCATGTACAACGGATATACTATTCTGAGAAAATCCCTTGCAGGAATCATGGACGAAGCCGATATGGAATTATTAACCCGGTTCATTGAAGAAATAAATATTCACCGGCCGGCCAACTGGATAGACCTGCACAACCTGAGGGTGATCAAATACGGAGCACTCCTTCACATAGACTGTCATTTAACGCTTCCCTGGTACCTGAATATTCATGAGGGTCACCGGGAAATAGATGCATTATCTGCAATGATCAAAAACCGTTTTGGAGATGCCATTGAACTTTTTGTACATACCGATGGCTGTTTAGAATTCAGCTGTGCCGTTTGCACTAAAACAGATTGCGATGTACGGCAGCATCCTTTTCAGGCCAGGCTTAACTGGAATATGGAAAATGTGGTTTCCAACCAAAAGCACAGAATGTAAACCCCGCTCATATCCCCTTACTTTCAGGCAGAAGTGCCGGTAGTATGAAGGGGTAATTTCAGTAACTTGCACCCTCATACGTAAATTATACAAGATGAAAGTTTGGAAAGAATACCAGGAACAACATAAGGACCGCTTTTTAAATGAATTACTTGAACTGTTGCGCATACCAAGCGTGAGTGCAAGCAGTGACCATAAACCTGATATGCTTCATTGTGCGGAAGTGGTAAAAGCACGGTTAACAGAAGCCGGAGCCGACATAGTAACCATCTACCCTACCGAAGGGCATCCGATTGTATATGCAGAAAAGATCGTTGACCCTTCTAAACCCACTGTACTGGTGTACGGACATTATGATGTTCAGCCTGCAGATCCGATAGAATTATGGAACAGCGGACCATTTGAACCGGTGATCAAAGACGGAAAGATTTTTGCGCGTGGCTCTGCCGATGATAAAGGCCAGTTCTACATGCACGTAAAGGCTCTGGAAACTTTTTCCAGGACCAATTCATTTCCTACGAATATTAAATTTCTCATAGAAGGAGAAGAAGAGATTGGAAGCCCTAACCTCGCCACATTTGTAAAGAACAATAAAGCCCTGCTGAAGGCAGATGTCATACTGATCAGTGATACGTCTATGATCAGTATGGAGAACCCTTCCATTGATATTGGCGTAAGGGGTTTAAGTTATATAGAAGTAGAAGTAACCGGACCAAACAGAGACCTGCACAGTGGTGTTTACGGTGGTACAATTGCCAACCCGATCACTATCCTGGCTAAAATGATCGCATCCTGTCATGACGAAAACAACCATATCACCATCCCGGGATTTTATGATGACGTAGTAGAATCTACCCCTCAGGAAAGGACTAAAATGGCGGAAGCTCCTTTTGATGAAAATGAATACAAAGCAGACCTGGGTGTAGACAGTTTATGGGGCGAGAAAGGCTATACAGCCAACGAAAGAACCGGCATTCGTCCTACAATAGAATTGAATGGCATCTGGGGTGGCTATACAGGCGAAGGCGCTAAAACCGTTCTTCCTTCCAAAGCATTTGCAAAAATTTCTGCAAGACTGGTGCCTAACCAGTCTTCTGTAGTGATCACCCGTAAATTACTGGACTATTTTAAATCGATTGCCCCGGCAGGTATTACAGTTAAAGCAGAAGAGCACCATGGAGGCGAGCCTTATATGACGCCAATTGATTCCGTGGCATACAGAGCAGCAGCTAAAGCCATCAATACTACTTTCGGTAAAGATCCGATTCCTGTAAGAGGCGGGGGAAGTATTCCGATCTGTTCTTTATTTGAAAAAGAACTGGGGTTAAAAATTGTATTCCTTGGTTTTGGTTTAGACAGCGATAATCTGCACAGTCCTAATGAAAAATATGAACTGGTCAACTTTTACAAAGGCATAGAAACTATTCCTTATTTCCATCAGTATTTTGCAGAAATGAATGCATAAATATGGCTGTTGAAAAAGAAAAACTCCGGATCGATAAATACCTCTGGGCTATTCGTTTATTTAAAACGAGAAGCCAGGCAGGAGATGCCTGCAGCAAAGGAAGGGTAAAGCTGAATGGGGATTCTGTGAAAGCCTCGCGCGTTGTTGCTATTGGTG
Organism: Sphingobacterium thalpophilum; assembly: GCA_943325035.2. Taxonomy (GTDB): domain Bacteria; phylum Bacteroidota; class Bacteroidia; order Chitinophagales; family Chitinophagaceae; genus Sediminibacterium. The sequence goes on from CALPNW020000008.1 coordinate 20,921, forward strand.
ATGAATACGAAGTTAAGTCTGAGGCAAAAAAATGGGTAATCAAGGTTACCGGACTGCTTCATACAAGAGTGCAGTACCCCGAGGCCATCAAAAATTATATTGATATTACACCGGCAGAGGAACTGGACCGTATTAAATTTGAGTCGGCCAGTTTTCAAACAGGAAAACGATTGAGTAAGGTAGGACGCCCTACCAAAAAAGACCGGAGAGAGCTGGGCGATTTTATGGATTAAGGATTAATCATGAGCATGACCATTGATATTATAACCGTTGTTCCCGAATTACTGGAGAGCCCTTTCAGCCACAGCATTATGAAACGTGCACAGGAGAAAGGACTTTTGACCGTAAGAACACATAACCTGCGAAAATGGGCCATTAATAAACATGCGCAGGTAGACGACTATCCGTATGGCGGGGGAGCAGGAATGGTGCTGATGTGCGAACCGCTGGCCAATGCCATTGAGGAACTGCAGTTAACTACTACCTACGATGAAGTCATCTATATGACCCCCGATGGGGTGAGGTTTAACCAGCAAGCTGCCAACCAGCTTTCCCTCAAAGAAAATCTATTGATCATTTGCGGACATTATAAGGGCATCGATGAACGAATCAGAGCCCGTTTTGTAACCATGGAAATATCCATTGGCGATTATGTACTGAGTGGTGGGGAAATTGCAGCTGCGGTGGTGGTAGATGCCATCGGCAGATTAATTCCCGGAGTATTAAGCGATGAAACCTCCGCGCTTACCGATTCATTTCAGGATAACCTGCTGGCACCCCCTGTTTATACAAGGCCGGCAGAATTCAGGGGAGACAAAGTACCTGATATGCTCACCCAGGGTGATCCTAAAAAAGTGGAAGAATGGCGGTATGAACAGTCGCTGGAAAGAACCAGAACCCGTCGTCCGGACCTGCTGAACGACTGATATTTCTGCCACACCTATTTACGCTTATCCGCAGATTCTGCCATTCGGCTAATTTTATATGGCAGTATCCGATTTTACCTGCAATTTCATGTAACCAATATTGGCAATGAGGCCGTAGTAGTTGGACCATTCAATATGAGAGTAATTGCATTGTTTTCAGCATTGTTCCTTGTAACCATTTCCGGAGCCCAGGTTCGGAACGGGGAAGCATTTCAAAAGGAATACCAGGCACATATTACCAAGATCGGAATTCCGATGAAAATAGATGGATTGCTGGATGAACCTGCCTGGCAAACTGCTCAGCTGATCAGTTCCTTCTGGCAAAAGTACCCCGACGATAAGAACAAAGCAATCCGTAAAACCGAAGTCAGAACGGCATACGACAATAAATTCTTCTATGTCTCCTTTACTGCCTTCGACACGGGCAAAGCATTTATACAAAGTTTAAAAAGGGATTTTGGCCACGACGGAAATGATTGCGTAGCAATAATCATAGATCCGATCAATACACGCAATAACGGTTTCTTTTTTATTGTAAACGCTTACAATGCACAAAGCGAAGACCAGTTGTTTACCGGCAGCAGTGACGGACTGAACTTCAGCTGGGACCAGACCTGGTATTCTGCCACCAAAAGATACGACGATAAATGGGTAGCTGAAATTGCCATCCCTTTTAAAACACTTCGCTACGCTGCAGATAAAAAAACCTGGGGTATCAATTTCTTACGGGTAGATACCAAAACAAATGAATACGCCACCTGGACCAATCTTCCGGTAAATTTTCCTTCCTATGATCTTGGTTACACCGGCGCACTGATCTGGGACGAAGCACCTCCTAAACCCGGAGGAAACGCAATTATTGCCCCCTATGTTACCTCACAGGCAGAACAGAATAATGAAACAGATGGAAAAGTTAATGCAACCCCCAATGCCGGCTTTGACGCCAAGCTTGCATTAACCTCTTCGCTGAATCTGGACCTTACCATGAACCCGGATTTTTCTCAGATAGAAGTAGACCGGCAGGTAACCAATCTTTCCCGGTTCAATATTTTTTTCCCGGAACGCAGAAGTTTTTTTCTGGAGAATGCCGATTTATTTTCGGGATTTGGCATAGACCCTATCCGTCCTTTTTATTCGAGAAGAATTGGATTGGATGCCAATGGCAATAAAATTCCGATACTGTTTGGTGCAAGAATGTCGGGTAATATTGCCAAGAAAACAAGAATGGGATTCATGAATATGCAAACCGGGCGCAAAGGAGATTACGCACCCGAAAATTACACGGCCTTATCGGTAGACCAGCGGGTATTTAAACGATCCTTTGTTAAAGCCTATGTGCTTAACCGGCAAAGCTTTATGACTGATATAGAAAAAAAGAACAACCCATTGAATGAGTATGGCAGAAATGCAGGGGTAGAATTCAATTATTCGGATCTGGAAGGAAAGTGGAGCGGATGGGGCACTTATCATCATTCTTTCAAACCTACCATCAGCACCGAAGACAATTATTACAGTACAGGAATAAGTTACAATGCAAGAAACCTGAGCTTCGTGGCAGACCTGACCAAACTGGGCAGCAACTACTACACCGATATGGGATATGTGGAAAGGATCGAAAATTATGATGCACTCAGAGATACGGTGATCCGTGTGGGTTTTAAGCATGCTTATACCGAGGTAAAATACCGGATCATTCCCAAAAAAGGGAATGTGGTTACTTATAATATTCAGGCCGAAAACTACATTGTATTCAATACAGACAACAGTTTTAACGAGCGGAATACCAGTTTAAGTTTAAACACGCAGTTAAGAAATACCACCAACCTGAGTGCCAGTGCAAGCAATTCGGAAGTGCAATTGCTGTTTCCTATTTCATTTACCGGAGCTGCCCCGTTACCGGTTGGCAACTATAATTACAATAACCTGAATATTGGTTACAAGTCCGATTTCAGAAAAAGAGTGAGTATAACCCTCAATGGTGGATTTGGAAGTTTTTACAATGGAACCAATACCAGTTTAAATGCAGGTTTAACAGTTAGAAAATTACCCAAAGTAACACTCAACCTGAACTTCCAGTATAACAAGCTGGACTTCCCCGGTAGTTTCGGCTCTACCGAATTATTTCTGATTGCACAAAGAACAGAAATTAATTTTTCTACTAAATTATTCTGGACCACCTTTCTTCAGTACAATACCCAGCGCAACAATATTAATATCAACAGCAGATTGCAATACCGCTTCAAACCCATGAGTGATTTGTTTCTGGTGTATACGGATAACTATTATACAGATCCCTTGTTTAAAAACAGAAACCGGGCCCTGGTATTTAAGCTGAATTACTGGCTGAACTTATAAGCATAAAAAAACTGCCGCAGTGTTTACTTACTGCGGCAGTTTACATTTATTGATGTCTGCTCAACTACTATTTAACTCCGATTACCGGAATTTGTTTTTCGTTGATCATTTTATTCAGTTGTTTCAAATCTACATCCATGATGGCTTTCAGCTTAGCCAGCTGCACGTCCGACTGTCCACCCAGGTCTGCAAATGCTTCTTTCGCCTGCTGACTGGGAGGATTCTGGCCGCTGGAAGCAACCCCGTAAAGACCTGCCAGCTTATCGTTCAGCCTGATCGGAAAATTCAATACATCCTGACCACTCTTCGATTTTGTCTGATACAATGCTTCTTCAATTTTTGTGAGTTGCTTTACAATCGTATCAGCAGCCTGCTTCAATTCTTTGTTAGACTTTGCATCCATTCTTCCGGTGAAATCGTTGATTTGTGTACGGATCGTTCTGATCTGCTGAATACCTTTCTGAACATCACTGAACTTGTCCCTGATCTGTAAAAGAAATCCAACCTGTGCATCATAATCAGCTTCGCTCATTTTATAAACAGGATCTGCCTTAATTATAAAGGAAGCGTCTGTAGAATCATTATTATACCTGATCCTTGCTACGTATTTTCCAGGAGCTGCTTTAACAGAACCAATACCACCATTCCATAAAATCATGCCATCTGTTTTTTCTGCAGGCGGATAATTCATGTCCCAGGCAAACTGGTTCATCCCTTCGTTAAAGTCCAGCTTATCGGCAGGATCCTTGGCCGATTTATTGTATGTTTTGATTGTCTTACCTGTTTTATCAAAAAACGTAATTGATACTTTAGCGCTATCGGTTACTCCTTTCAGGTAATAATTAATCACCGTACCAGGCAATGGATTTTCTCCGGTATTGGGCTCTGCAGCAGCATTGCCACCTCTTCTTCTGCGGCCACCACCTTCCAGACGATAGGCATCGTTCACCGGAAATACGTGTAAAATTTTAGCTGCAACACCCGCATCTTTCTGCTGAATCAATGTTAGGTCATCTATCACCCAGAAAGCTCTTCCCTGCGTAGCAACGATCAGGTCGTTGTTCTTGATGGTCATATCAGTGATAGGTACTACCGGAAGATTCAGTTGAAATGATTTCCAGTTATTGCCCCCATCATAGCTGATGTACATACCAAACTCTGTACCGGCATACAATAATCCTTCTCTCTTTTTATCTGCACGCATTGCACGTGTGAAATGCATCGTGTTAATGCCATTGGTAATTCTGGTCCAGGATTTTCCATAATCCTCTGTTTTGAAGATATAAGGTGCGTAGTCGTCCGACTTGTATTTTGTACCCACAAAATAAGCCGTTCCTTTTTTGAAAGGATCTGTTTCAATACAATTCCACATCATCCATTTGCCAGCTTCTGCAGGGGTAACATTTTCCCAGTTTTTTCCGCCGTCTTTGCTTACATGGATCAACCCGTCATCACTTCCGGTCCATAGCAGGTCCTGCTCGAGGGCAGATTCTGTTGCGGTGAAAATGGTAGAGTAATATTCAACAGAAGTGTTGTCCTGGGTAATTGGTCCGCCACTGGATGCCTGTTTCAATTTATCATTGGTAGTAAGGTCCGGACTCAGTGTTTGCCAGCTTTGCCCTTCATTTTCCGTAGAAAATAAATGGTTGCCTGCGGCATATAATTTTTTGGGATTGTGCGGAGAGAAAAAGATGGGGAAGTTCCACTGGAAGCGGTATTTCTGTACATCTGCTCCTGCTCCCATCGGATTATCGGGCCATACATTGATCGCACGATTCTCGCCTGTGCGGTGATCCAGGCGGGCAAGATAGCCGCCGTAGTTGCCACCATATACCACGTCATTGTTCAATGGATCTGCTACAACATACCCGCTTTCATTTCCGGCAGTTACATCCCAGTCGCGCTCGGTAATTCCTGCACCGGATGTTCTGCTTTTAATACGTACCGTTGAGTTATCCTGTTGTGCCCCAAGAATTTTATAGGGTACCGCGTTATCGGTTGTTACCCGATAGAACTGAGCGGTCGGCTGGTTCATCATACTGCTCCAATTGTTTCCGCCGTCAAAACTTACCTGAGCGCCTCCATCATCTGCAACAATCATTCTGTTTCCATCTTCAGGATCCAACCAGAGATCATGGTGATCACCATGCGGTGTATTAACAGACTGGAATGTTTTACCACCATCCCGGCTGCGCATAAACTCCACATTTGGACAGTATACAAGATTTTCATTTTTCGGGTCTACAAATACTTTACTGTAGTACCAGGCACGCTGACGGATGTTATTGTCGTTGCAGTTCATTGTCCAGGTTTCTCCTGCATCATTGCTTACATACAGTCCACCCTCTTTATTTTCAATAATCGCATACAATTTATCGGAGTTGGAAGGAGCAACTGCTACGCCAACAATTCCCCAAACACCTTTAGGCAAACCTTTGTTACCGGTAATGGCAGACCAGGTTTCCCCGCCGTCTGTACTTTTATACAAGCCGCTTCCGTCTCCGCCGCTTTCCATACTGTATGGTGTTCTTTTTACCCTCCACATACCTGCATAGAATACAGCAGGATTACCCGGTTCCATCACCAGGTCGGAACAACCGGTCTGGTCATTCACATATAATGTTTTCTTCCAGGTCTTTCCACCATCAGTTGTTTTATATACACCACGCTCTTCATTAGGTCCGAATAAATGCCCTACTACTGCAGCCCATACGGTATTTGGGTCTCTGGGATGAATTACAATCCGGATTATATGTCTTCCTTCCTTTAAACCCAGATTGCGCCAGGTTCTTCCGGCATCGTCACTTCTCCAGATTCCGCCAAGTCCTTCGGCCACATTGCCCCGCATGGTATTTTCACCTTCCCCTGCATACAACACACTCTCGTCACTGGGAGCAACCGCTACAGCACCAATAGTTCCCCCGAAATACTTATCGCTACTATTTTTCCAGTTACTTCCACCATCGGTGGTTTTCCATACACCACCCCCGGCAGCACCAAAATAAAAAGTGGTTTTATTCTTATAACTACCCGTTGCAGCAGCGCTTCTGCCGCCTCGGTAAGGCCCTATAGAGCGGTATTTAACTTTAGAAAGAACAACGGCATCGCCGGTTTCTTCTTTGGCAACAGGTGTTACCGGTCTGGTCTTATCCTTTTTTTGAGCCGAAACACAAAATCCGGCAGCTGCAAAAAGCAACAACAGAAACATTTTTTTCATAGCAATAATAATTAGAGGAGTAATTTAAGCAAATGAACAGGTAAAACAAAATCCAGACAATTTCTTTGTATAAGCGGTTAGTGAATGACCGTTTGGAGCATAAAGCCCTTTGGGGAATTTTGCTTAAATTCATTGGTGGTATAAAAAATGATTTCCCATAATCAATGACAAGAAATCAAAAGAAGATTGTATAGCCGAGTTAGTTGAGTTGAATAATGCCAATACCTGTTTGCAAAATTTCATTAATAATAAGATCGCGGCATTCATCATTGCCAAAGAATTAAGAAAAGAAAAATTAAACCTGCTAAACAGTTTGGATGAAGCAACAAAAAAACTGGAACTTGCAATTCACATAATCGTTCAGGAAACCGCCGTTAATCATTAAGTCATGCCTTTTTCATCTGCTCCCGTAAATTTTACTTTATCCGTTAATCTGGTGGATATCCCCGGAAAATCGATCTACCCTGCCCGCATTGTTGTTGACAATGGCATTATCAGCTCCATTAACCGGGTAAGTGAAAATGAAATCACCACTGAGGGATATCTGCTACCCGGTTTCATAGACAGTCATGTACATATAGAAAGCAGTATGCTCATTCCAAGTGAATTTGCTAAACTGGCGGTGGTTCATGGTACCGTTGGAACGGTAAGTGATCCGCATGAGATCGCCAATGTTTGTGGCATGGAGGGCATAGAGTTCATGATTGATAACGGCAGTAAAGTTCCGTTCAAATTTAACTTCGGCGCCCCAAGCTGTGTACCTGCTACCATTTTTGAAACTGCAGGTGCTGCAATTACCAGCCAGGATATTGAAGTACTGATCAATAGAAAGGAGATCAGGTACCTCAGCGAAATGATGAACTTTCCGGGGGTACTGTACAAGGATGAGGAAGTGATGAAAAAAATAGCAGCAACGCACAAGGCAGGCAAGCCGGTAGACGGACACGCTCCCGGCTTAAGAGGCGAACTGGCCAAACAATACATTGAAGCCGGCATATCTACCGATCACGAATGCTTTACTATAGAAGAAGCCCTGGATAAACTGGAATATGGCATGAAGATCATTATCCGCGAAGGCAGTGCGGCCAAAAATTTTGAGGCCCTGATTGACCTGCTCGAAGATCATCCGGACATGGTGATGTTCTGCAGCGATGATAAACACCCCGATAGTCTGGCAGATGGCCATATCAATCAGCTCTGCGCCAGAGCAATTGCAAAAGGAATTGATCTGTACAAAGTGTTGCAGGCCGCTTGTATCAACCCGGTGAAACACTATCAATTAGACATTGGCCTGTTAAAAGTGGGTGATCCTGCGGATTTTATTATTGCACAGGATCTGATTGATTTTAAAATCAGTCAGACATATATTAATGGACAGGCTTTACTAAAAGACGGAAAATCATTGATCAGTTCTGTAGAAAGCAGCCACATCAACCAGTTCAGTTGCCAGCCGGTTAGCGCTGCGGAGTTGGCAATCCCGATGAATGAATACCCCTCATCCGATGGCAGGATTCCTGTAATAGAGGCGCTGGACGGACAGCTGATCACCAATAAGATATATGAATCCGGCAAATCGGATGGTACACACTGGATTGCAGATACCGAAAATGATCTCTTGAAAATGGTGGTGGTGAACCGTTACAATAATGCCCCGATTGCAAAATGTTTCATTAAAAATTTCGGGTTCGCCGCCGGGGCAATTGCTTCTACTGTTGCACATGATAGTCACAATATAGTAGCCGTTGGAGCAGATGACGAAGCACTGGCAAATGCTATCAATCTGGTAATTGCAGCAAAGGGTGGGGTGAGTTGTGTAAATGGAGAAGCAATGGAACTGCTATTGCCACTTCCTGTTGCCGGACTCATGAGTTCAGAAGACGGGTATGCGGTTGCAGCAAAATATACGGCTATCGACACAATGGCAAAATCACTGGGGTCAAAGCTTTCCGCGCCTTTCATGACACTGAGCTTTATGGCATTGCTGGTTATTCCACACCTGAAACTGAGCGACAAGGGCTTGTTCGACGGCGATCATTTTCAGTTTGTATAAGCCCTTCCTTAATCCGCTGTACCGGCCTTCAATACCAGCACTGCAACACTATCTGTTCCCTTGGGAGCAAAGTATTTTGTTTTGAATTGAATGGTTTGCCCCGGACTGATTTTTTCATAAATAGTTTCAGCTACTTCATCCAGCTTAACACCGGTTTTACTGAAAAAAGAAAGCTTTAATGCTATATTCTTGTATGCGGCTACCGTTGCGCTATTGGAAATAGTGCCTTTTACCACCGTTTGTCCGAACAGATTTTTTCGGTCTTTGGTTTCTACCACCAGAAACCGGGACGGATTCTTCCTTTCTTTTTCCTCCAGTGTTTCCTTGACCACTTCATAGCTTTTGGCATCAAATGACTGTTCTTTATTGCCATTCTTACAAGCGTTTAGCAGCACTAAAAGGGAAAAAACAACGATGATTTTTTTCATATCCCAATTTAAACAAATAATTCCACTCTGCAGCTGGCCGGAACACCCGGTAACTGTTAAGCCCGAAAGCCTTATTTTCGCAAAACAAACAAGAATCATGGTAATCAATCTGAGTGAACAACATAGTCTGATGAGTAACTGGGTAGCCGAACTGAGACATACTGAAGTGCAGGAAGACCGGATGCGTTTTCGCAGGAATCTGGAAAGAATCGGCGAAGTAGCAGCCTATGAAATCAGTAAAATACTTCCCTGGAAAACACAGGAAACGCCTACCCCGCTGGGAACGCACGAAAGCAAAGTGCTGGAAAGTCAACCGGTGCTGGCAACCATCTTACGTGCAGGCTTGCCTTTACACAACGGCATGCTCAACTATTTCGACAAAGCAGATAATGCCTTTATTTCGGCCTACAGAAAACACCACCGCGATGGCAGTTTTGAAATCAGTATGGAATACATAAGTTGTCCGGTGCTTGAGAACCGGATACTGATCATCAGCGACCCGATGCTGGCCACAGGAGCTTCTATTATAAAAACAATTCAGTACCTGAAAGACCTGGGGAATCCTGCTGCGATACATGTAGTGGTTGCCATTGCCTGTACGGTAGGAATTGAATCTATTCACCGCGATTGCGGCGATGAGATCACCATCTGGTGCGGAGATATTGATGATGAACTCACCGCAAAAGGATATATTGTACCCGGCTTAGGCGATGCCGGAGATCTTGCCTATGGCGTTAAAATTCAAAGCTAAATCCAATTCCCCCTGCTTAAAGAGATCATTATAGCAATCCAGGCCTATTTGCAGGCCCACCGTTTTATTAAAGAAAATAAACTGTGGAAATGGATCATTATACCCGGTATACTCTATGCATTGCTCTGTTGGTTTGGGATGTACTATTTCAGCAGCACCTCGAGTAATTTTATTGAATGGATCTCTTTAAAGACCGGCCTTAAAAGCTGGCTGGATAAGGAAGACAGTGGTATCATGGGGTTTCTTTTTACCATGGGTGGGCTGATCATGTGGCTTGTATTAATGTTGTTTTATTTCTCGTTGTTTAAATACCTTTTTCTTATAGTAGCCTCTCCGTTATTTGCCTTTCTCAGCGAAAAAACAGAAGCCATCATGGAAGGCAAAGAATACCCTTTCAACCTTGTTCAGTACGGAAAAGATATTCTGCGGGGCATCCGGCTGGCTGCACGGAATGGACTGTGGCAAACGGTTTACATCATCAGCATTGTGATACTCAGTTTAATTCCGTTAGTAGGATGGCTTACCCCACTGCTGGCAATCATTATAGAATGTTATTATTATGGTTTCTCTATGCTCGATTACAGCATGGAACGCAAACAAAAATCTGCACAGGAAAGTATCTTTTTCATCAGTTCACACAAAGGACTTGCCATTGGCAATGGAATGGGCTTCTTTTTCATGCACCTGATTCCGGTGCTTGGATGGATCCTTGCGCCCACCTATGCAGTAGTAGCTGCCACATTAAGCATCTATCCGCTCAAACAACAATCCATATGAAGCCAGGAAAAGTTTATTTAATACCTACAGTGATTCATGAAGATGCGCTGCAAACAGTTCCCCCTTATATATTGGATGCGGTAAAAAACTGTACCGTATTTTTTGTTGAAACAGAAAAAACCACCCGTCGTTTCTTTAAAAAACTCTGGAAGGAAATGGTGATCGATGACTACAGATGGTACACCATCCATAAAGCAGAAGATGCTGTAAAAAAATCCTTTATCGAAGAACTGATGAAGGGAAATAATGTGGGTATTGTTAGTGAAGCAGGATGCCCGGGTATTGCAGATCCCGGACAATTACTGGTTGAAGCCGCACAGCAAAATAATATCACCGTTCAGCCGCTGGTTGGGCCCAGTTCTGTTCTGCTGGCTTTAATGGCCAGTGGCCTTAACGGACAATGTTTTCAGTTCAATGGCTATTTGCCCATAGATAGTTTTGAAAAAAAGAAAAAAATCAGGGAATTGGAAGCAGAATCGGAATTGAAAAAATCTGCCCAGATCTTTATAGAAACACCTTATCGCAACAATCAGTTACTGGCCGATCTGCTGCAGGCCTGCAAGCCCACCACCAATGTGTGTGTGGCTGTAGATATTACCGGACCCAATGAAAGTATCCGTACTAAAAAAGCCAAAGACTGGATCAGCCAGGTACCGGAGCTCCATAAGATTCCGGTGATCTTTCTGCTCCAGGCCTGATAAAACTTATTTCGGCTTAATAATAGTTTCACCGGGCATTCCCCTTATTTCATAAATACTGTCTACAATATAAGACTGCATGCCCCTCCAGGGTAAAGCTCCCAGGTATCTTTTGTAATGCAGGTTCACTTCCCTGCCCGAATTTTTTTCGAGTAGTTCAGCAACCGATTGATTCACTACACTGAAATCAAATTCGTTGCTCTGCACATTGGCCTTAAACCCACTCTGAATAATTTTGCCTTCATAGGTTTTAAACAAAATTCCTTTTTGCTGAAAAGTATTCAGCTGACCGGCTTTTGTTCCCTCTGCAAAAACAAAATAAAATTTCCAGTACATAACGCCAATGAGAATAACTACAATTACTGTAACAATACTCCAGATCATTTTTTTCATAGTCATGATTAAAGTCCGTATTTATCGATCAGGTATAACAATGCAGCCATATTAACCGCTCCCAGATTCAGTTCTCGCTTGTTCACATTTTCAAATACATCACTACGGGCATGGTGAATATCAAAATATCGCTGGCCATCCGGAACATATCCTCCCAGGGCCGTACCCATCAGTCTGTTCAAAGGTCCGATATCGGCTCCGCCTCCACCCATGATCATCCACTCGGTGCCATAGTCTTTTAATAAAGGAAGCCAGGTCTGCACTTTTTGCAATTGCTGCTGGCTCATGGTAAATCCAAAACCGCGCGGGGTAAATCCACCCGCATCACTTTCGAGCGCAAATAAATGCTTTTCATTTTTTGCTTTGGCTTCTTCTGCGTATTTACTTCCACCTTTCAATCCATTTTCTTCATTGGCAAAAAGCACAAAATGAATACTGCGTTTGGGCTTGTATCCAAGTGCCTTCATGGTACGGAGTATTTCAATGGTCTGCACTATTCCTGCACCATCATCATGTGCACCTTCATTCACATCCCAGCTATCCAGGTGTCCTCCAACCGTAATGAATTCGTCCGGAAATTCCGAACCGGTTAATTCTGCTACTACATTGTGTCCTACAGCATCCGGTAAAAAATGTCCGTTGGTAGAAATGGATACCTGAAAAGAAGATGTTCTGCTCAGCTCCCAGACATAATCGGCATCATATCCACCCAGTGCAATTGCCGGGATCTTTGGAAATGAATCATTGTAAGCCATGGCGCCTGTGTGCGGAATATTATCGGTAGCTTCTGTGAGAGAACGGATCATCACTCCGACTGCTCCGTATTTTGCAGCTCTGCTGGCTCCGTTTCTACGGTACTGTCCTGCTTCTCCGTAAGACTTAAAAGTTTGTATGTTGGCAGCATTGAATTTGTTGTTGTAATAAACAATCTTGCCTTTCAGCTGGTCTTTTTTTGCTTCCAGCTCATCAAAACCGGATACGGCAACTACTTCTGCTGTGATGATTTTACCCCCTGTGCCAATAGAATTGCCCAGTGCCACCACATCGAGTGTACGGACTGTTTTCTTATTATTGATCCCAACAATGGATGCCTGGTCTTTTCCGCCTCTCTTCCAGTTGGGCATCATACATTCCTGTAAAATAACTTTGTCTGCTCCGGCAGCCTTTAAAGCAACTGCACCCCACTCAACCGCTTTGGTAAACTGAGGAGAGCCTGCTAACCGGCCACCAATTCCCTTCGTGAGCTCGCGAAGTAAATCGTGTGCACGACCGTTTTTCATGATCTCATCCGAAAGTTGTTTTATAAAAACAGAATCGGTATTGGTTTGAGCCTGCATAAAAAGCGGGCAAAGCAATACAAGCAGAATGATTTTTTTCATGTAAGACTATTTGTGGGAAATATATTTAAAGGCCAAGTTAACCAATTGTTGCATTTATACCGCACCTCCTTCCAAAAAGAACATAATCAGAAATTAGTTGTTAATTGCATATTACTAATTTTAAACAACTCATTATGCGTATCGGAATTGTGTGTTACCCGACTTTTGGGGGAAGTGGTGTGTTGGCGACTGAGTTGGGAAAAGCCCTGGCAGATGAAGGCCATCAGGTTCATTTTATCACCTACCAGCAACCGGTACGGTTAAATGTTTTCAATACCAATATTTTTTACCATGAAGTAAGGGTTCCTACCTATCCCTTGTTCGATTATCCCCCGTATGAAGTGGCTTTAGCCAGCACCATGGTTGATGTGATCATGAATCACGACCTGGACCTTTTGCATGTACACTATGCCATTCCACACGCATCTGCAGCCTATATGGCCCGTCAGATTGTAAAAAAGAAAATTGGCCGTCATGTGCCCTTTATTACCACTTTACATGGAACGGATATTACATTGGTAGGAAAAGATAAAACATACGAGCCAGTAGTTACTTTTTCAATTAATGAAAGCGATGCCATTACTGCTGTATCTAAAAATCTGCGTGATGAAACCTACCAGTCTTTTGCCATTGAGAAAGACATTGAGGTCATTTACAACTTTGTAGATGTAGCCCGCTTCAATAAAAAGCCCATCAATGCATTCCGGAAAGTGATTGCTCCCAACGGGGAAAAGATTCTGATGCATGCCTCTAATTTCAGAAAAGTAAAAAGAGTAACGGATGTCATTGAAATATTTGCAGTTGTGCGCAAAGAAGTTCCTTCTAAGTTATTGATGGTGGGTGATGGCCCTGAAAGACACAGTTGCGAAGAGCTTGCCAGAGACCTTGGCGTGGTAGATGATATCCGGTTTTTAGGCAAACAGGAACAGATGGAAGATATTCTGGCGGTAAGTGATGTATTCCTTCTGCCCTCTGAATATGAAAGTTTTGGTTTGGCCGCTCTGGAGGCAATGGCAGCAAGATCTGTTGTGATCAGTACCAATGCAGGCGGGCTTGGAGAAATCAATCTTCATGGGAAAACCGGCTATATGGCCAATGTGGGTGATGTTAAATCGATGAGCGGATTTGCCATTGAACTATTAAAAAGCGAAAGCAAACTGGAAGCCATGAAGGAAGCCGCTTATCAGCAGGCATTGGAATTTGATATCAAAAAAATCATTCCGGTATATGAAGCCCTTTACGGAAGATTCTGCAGAATGTAATTACCCGTAATTTCATTAATACTTTTCAGAATAATATCACAGAGATCATTCAGCTGATGATCTGTAGAAATCAATGGTGGTGCAATTCTGAGCCGGTCCGGGGCAAAGAGGAACCAGTCCGTAACCAGTCCGTTCTCTACGCATCTGTGAATAACAGACTGCGCGGTTTCATTGGTTGCAAATTGTAACGAAGCCCATAATCCATGATGATTCACCGATATGATGGCAGGATGTTGTAATCGTTTTAAAAGCAATTGTTCTTTTTGTTCAGTCTGTTCCATCCATCCGCCTTTCACCAATACTTCAAAAGCTGCTTTACCTGCTGCGCAGGAAACAGGATGCCCCCCGAATGTGGTGATATGGCCCAGTACAGGATCATGCGTTAACTGGTTCATCATTGCCGCAGAGGAAATGAATGCGCCCAATGGCATTCCTCCGCCCAGCGCTTTACCCAGTAATAATATATCAGGTACGATTTCAAATTGTTCAAAAGCCCATAGGGAACCCGTTCTGCCAAAACCGGCTTGTATTTCATCCAGGATCAGAAGTACCCCCTGTTCGGTACACTTTCTGCGAACAGCCTGTATCCATTCTCTGGAAGGTGACAGGATGCCGCTTTCCGCCTGCACCGTTTCCATCAGCACACAGGCAGTCCGGTTATCAATGGCTGCCAGCAGTTCATCGCTTCCATACTCTAAATGCGCAATGTCCGGTAATAAAGGGCGGAACGCATTTCTCCAGTATTCATCCCCCATCACACTCAGCGAGCCCTGCGTACTTCCATGATAAGCTTTATTACAGGCAATTATTTTAGTTCGGTTACTTACCCGCTTTGCCAGCTTCATAGCACCCTCTGTTGCTTCTGAACCACTATTGGTAAAATAAACGCAGTTCAGCTGGGCGGGCAGGTATTGGGCCAGCAGGGACGCATAAGCTACCTGTGGAGACTCTATGAATTCACCGTATACAATTACATGCATATAGGCCGCGGCCTGATCCTGCACGGCCTTAATTACTTCGGGATTGCTGTGGCCGATATTACAGACACTGAATCCGGAAATTCCGTCTATATAGCGTTTACCGGCGGTGTCCCATAAATAGATCCCTTCTGCCCTTGCCATTTCAATTCCAATGGGCTTGGGGGAAGTTTGAGCAACATGAGAGAGAAATAATTGCCGGTTATTCATTGCGGCAAAATTAGAGGAAGCTGGCGGATAATTAATAACTTCACTTCCAATTAAGTTGCCTGAATAAAACCATCCCGTAAAGAAGGATTGATCTTACAGGCATTCCATCAAAAACCTAAAATCTTCAATCTACAATGGCTACTATTTTACCTGTTCTCGGAAAACATCCTCAATTTGGCAGCAACTGTTTTATTGCTCCAAATGCAACTATTGTAGGTGACGTAGCCATGGGAGATGAATGCAGTGTATGGTTTAATGCAGTGATCAGAGGTGATGTGAACTTTATTAAAATAGGCAATACGGTTAATATTCAGGATGGTGCAATTATCCATTGTACGTTTGAGAAGAATCCTACAGAAATTGGTAACCGTGTATCGATAGGCCATAATGCCATGGTGCATGGATGTACAATTCACGATGATGTATTGATTGGCATGGGGTCGATTGTAATGGACCGTTGTGTCATTCATTCCAATTCAATTATTGCTGCGGGGGCGGTATTACTGGAAGGTACCATTGTGGA
>CALPNW020000009.1 GCA_943325035.2 Sphingobacterium thalpophilum
CTTTGATGAGTTCATTTGCCTTAACCCATTCTTCATCGGAGAGCATTTCAGTGGAAGCGGTGATTACTTCCGGAAGTTTAAGGATGGTACTCAGGATATCTCCCTTTTCCAGGTTCAGTTCATCCGCCAGTGCTGCCACCGGCAGGTAATAGGCTTTTGCCAGTTCCGTATTGATGGTAACCGGTTTATGAGAACCGTTGAGTTTAATGGTAATATTACATTCCACACTGCCTCTCTGCAAACCTTCGTTCAGGGTATTGCGTACTTCAAATTCAAAGGGCTTGAGTAAAGAAGGAATATTCAGGCGCAGGTCAAACTGTTTTCCGTTGAGCGATTTAACTTCTACCAGAAAATTCTTTTCACCAATAGCTTTCTCAGCCCTTCCATAACCCGTCATTGAATGTAGCATACTGAATGTGTTGTGTTTTCGTAAAAGTAGTTGAACAAGGGGAGAATTACTAAAAATCAATGCCAATCCACTTCCGCTTGTTCTTTTCGTATTTCTCGAAGTTGAACTTATAGAGTTTACCCGGACGATGAGAAACATCCTGTTCCATTTCATTGGTATCAATCAGCAGGTCCATGGAAGCAAATTTCTTGCGAAAATTTCTTCTGTCGAGCGTAACCCCCAAAATGGCTTCGTATAAGTTCTGCAACTCCCGTAAAGAAAATTTTTCGGGCAGCAAATTAAAGCCCAGCGGATGCTCCTGAATTCTTTTTTGCAGCCAGCGATAACAAACATCCACAATTTCTTTATGGTCAAAAGCCATTTCCTTTAAAGAAGCAAAACTAACCCAGCTGAGTTCATTATCATGAATATTCATGGCATGGTGCTGGATGTTCAGCAGCGAACAATAAGCCAGCGTAATAACCCTTCCACCCGGATGACGGTCGGGTCTGCCAAATGCACGCACCTGATCTAGAAAAACATTGGTCATGCCGGTCCGTTCCTTTAAAATACGGTAAGCTGCATCGTCCAGTTCTTCGTTGTCCCGCACAAAATCGCCCAGCAAAGAATACTTCCCCTGAAAAAGGGCAAGATCACTCTTGATCAGCAATATTTTGAGCTTGCTTTCCTCGAATCCAAATATCACACAATCCACTGTCAGGGGAACTTTGGGATAAGAATGTACAAGGGGAACTGCGTCATGTATCAGCTGCTGGTCATCCACAGCCTTAACAGGATTTTTTTTCATATGGAATTTCATTAGGGGAGAGATAGTGGCAAGTACCCTTACAATCGGGCAACAATATACAAAATTTAGGATTTATCTTTATCAAACCAAGTAAGAAATATGTATACACCCCAACAGGTAAAAGCACTGCAGGAACAAACCAAACAATTACTGAACACAGCTCCTATATCCAAATCATCCATTGAGGTATTAAAGAACGTACTCCGGTTTCATGAATACCGCTATTATGTGATGAACAACCCCTTACTGGCAGACTTTGAATACGATCAGCTGTACCAGGCATTGGTGAACATAGAGCAGGAAAACCCTTCTCTGGTTACCACAGACTCCCCCACCCAACGGGTAGGAACCAGTCTGAACCAGGGTTTTGTAACCGTTCCGCATCTGGTGCCCATGCTTAGCCTCAACAACAGCTACAATGCAGACGAACTGCGGGACTTTGACCGAAAAGCCAAAGAACTCACCGGACTGAACGCAATCGAATACTGTGTAGAACCAAAGTTTGACGGAGCCAGTATTTCACTGGTGTACGAAAATGACCTGCTGGTAAGAGGAACTACCCGAGGAGATGGCGTGGAAGGAGAAGACATCACCACCAATATCAAACAAATCCGTTCCATTCCGCTATCTGCCGCATTTTTATCCAAAGGCATACAACAGATAGAGATCCGCGGAGAGATCATCCTGAATAAAAAATCGTTTGAACAATACAATGAGAAACTGGTAGAACAGGGCTTGCAGCCACTGGCCAATCCAAGAAATGCTGCGTCGGGAAGTTTGCGGATGAAAGATCCGAAGGAAGTGGCAGAAAGAAACCTCGATGCTTTTTTGTACCATGTAAGTTATCACATCAACTCAAACACAAAAAAGGCCGATCTGTTTGCACAGCCCGAAGATCCGAAGGAATTGAAGACCCATTCCGATTCGCTGGACCTGTTGTGGGATCTGGGGTTCCGTTCGCCCAAAGAAGAGAAAAAAGTGTTGAAAGGAATTGATCAGGTAATCGACTACTGCCTGGAGTTTGAAACAAAAAGAGATACGCTGCCTTATGAGATCGATGGCATGGTAATCAAAGTAAATTCCATTGAACTGCAGGATCAACTGGGAATGACCTCGCACCATCCACGCTGGGCAATTGCCTTTAAATTCAAGGCAAGACAGGCCACTACCACCCTTACCGGTATTGAGTTTCAGGTAGGACGAACCGGGGCAGTTACACCGGTCGCCAAATTGAGTCCGGTATTTTTAGGAGGCGTAACGGTATCGAGCATATCCGTTCATAATGAAGAATACATTGCACAGAAAGACCTTAAGATCGGGGATGCCGTATTGATTGAACGGGCAGGAGATGTGATTCCACAGATCGTAAAAGTATTGCCCGAACTGCGAACCGGAAAAGAAGAACCGATTGTATTTCCAACTACCTGCCCGGTATGTGGTACCGATTTATTTAAGGAGGAAACAGAAGCCGTATGGCGATGTATTAATATAGAGTGTGAGGCACAGGTGATGGAACGCATCATCCATTTTGTGAGTAAGGATGCCATGGACATCAAGAGTTTTGGAGAGGCCAATGTGCGGAAGTTTTATGAGCAGGGACTGTTAAAAGATATACCCGGAATTTATACACTCGATTTCAGCAGGATAGCCGGTTTGGAAGGATTTGGACAAAAGTCGCTGGATAATTTAAAAGCAGCTATAGCAGCCAGCAAAACCCAGCCCCTGTTCCGGTTGATCTATGCATTGGGAATCCGATTTGTAGGAGAAACAACTGCCAAAACACTGGCGAACTCCGTGAATCATATACTGGACTTTGCAGCAAAAACAGAAGAAGAATTGCTTCAGCTGGACGATGTGGGTGTTAAGGTAGCCAAAAGCATACAGGGCTTTTTTCAGAACCCGCAGAATATTCAGATGCTCAGAGAACTCGAGCAACTGGGATTGCAGCTGATCAATATAAAAAAAGAAACGGTAGAAAGCGGAGCACTCACCGGACAAACTTTTTTGTTTACCGGTACCCTCAGTAAATTAAAAAGAAGCGATGCAGAGGCACAGGTAGAAGCACATGGCGGAATTATTTCGGGTGGCGTAAGCAGTAAACTGAATTACCTGGTAGTGGGAGAAGACGCAGGAAGCAAGCTGGAGAAGGCCAAAAAGATCAATTCCGTAAAGATCATTACCGAAGATGAGTTCATACAATTATTAGCGAAATAAAAATACTATTCCCCTCCTGAAAGGCCTGACCGACCAAAGGAGGAAAGGGTGCCCGAAGGGCGGGGTGGTTAAATAAACAGATTATGCTACAGACCAGTACGATCAAGTTCTTAAAGAATTTACAAAAGAACAACAGCAAAGAATGGTTCGATAAAAACAGGGCCGACTACGAAACTACCAAAGCCGATTTTGCGGAACTGGTAACCGGCCTCATTCAATCGATGAGTGCCAAAGACGCAACGATTGCTGCACTCACTTATAAGGATTGTATTTTCAGAATAAACAGAGATGTACGATTCAGCAAAAACAAAGCACCCTATAAAAGTTACATGGGCTGCTACCTGGTAAAGGGTGGAAAAAAATCGATGCTGTCTGGCTACTATTTTCATTGCGAACCCGGAGGTAAAAGTTTTGTGGGCGGAGGACTGTACGGAGCAGAAACAGCGCAGCTAAAAAAGATCCGTCAGGAAATAGATTATAACTGGGAAGAGTTTAAAGGAATTCTGACCGACAAGAAATTTATAAAAGTATTTGGTGATTTATTGAGAGAAGAAGGCATGAGTCTGGTGCGTGAACCAAAAGGATACGAAAAAGAAAACCCCGCAATCGACTACCTGAAATTAAAAAGCTGGATCGGTTCTATGCCTCTGTCTGATACAGATTTAACCAATAAAGACCTCGCAAAAAAAATCATAGAAGCATTCACTGCCTTGAAACCACTGGTGCTGTTTTTGAACAGAGCGCTGGAGGAATAATGAATAACTTGTATACTCAATTTCTAATTGGTATTTAAAATAGCATGCATGCCCAATGAAAAAATTCTTACTACTTATCCTGCTGTTAATGTTATTTAATTTGTCAAATGCACAAAATATATATGATGGGTCGGGCAGACAAATTGGAAGAGCGGATGGCTTAAGAAGAATGCAGAAGATTATTTTTTTCTATTTCTTTATGTAAATTTATACCATGATCACTAACAAAACCATTGCACTGATAGCACACGATGCCAGAAAGTCTGATATGATTCAATGGGTAACCCATAATGCCGATACCCTGATGCACAACCAACTCGTTTGCACCGGAACAACCGGCGGCCTGATAGAAAAAGCCTTACAGGAATATATTGGCCATCAAACCGAAACAAATGTTACTAAAATGCTCTCCGGACCAATGGGTGGCGACGCGCAGATTGCCGCAATGGTGGTAGAAGGCAAAATTGACCTTTGTATTTTTCTGATAGACGATCTTACTGCCAATCCGCACGAAGCAGATATCCAGATGCTGCTGAGGCAATGCAGGTTGCACAATATACCGGTTGCCTGTAACCGGCATTCCGCAGACCTGATGCTTACCTCTACCCTATGGGGCACAAAGTACGCTCCTTCAGATCCTACTTACAATAAGTTCAAACGATAAATTTTTTACAGGGATCCGGAAATAGTTATTGCCTGCGTTTTACCCGTTGGGTAATAAAATAGATGGCAATGGTTGCCGCAATAAAAATACCTGTTGAAATAATTTCGGTACGGCTTAAACGGGTTAGTAACCATACGATGGTAATAATGCCGATCACCGGAACGGTGAGCCCGCCGGGGATTCTGAATGTTTTTTCCGAAACATCCTGCGGTATTCTTCTGAGTTGTATAGTAGACAAAATGATGGCCAGGTAAATAATCAATATGGCCCCGCTCGCCAGAATGGCCAGTTCTTTAAATCCTCCGGAAATAGAAGCAATAAAAATCAAAGAGGCATAACAGGTGATGGCTACATGGGGTGTAGCAAACTTTGGATGCACTTTAGTAAGAAAGGAGGGAAACATCCCCTCTTTTGCGCCGGCAAATAATAACCTGGATGTTGTTAAGATATCAGTACTCACATTCCCGTAACAGGATACCGCTGCTGCGATCAGCAGGATGGTTGCCCCCACCGGACCAATGATGATCCGGGCAACTGCTGCAAGGGGTGCATCTTTAAACTGTGCCATCTGCGATCCCAGTACACCCTGTGTTACTACTTGTAACAACAGATAAATCACCAGTATCACTGTTCCTCCTACCAAAATACCCAGTGGCACCGTACGCCTCGGATTTTTGATTTCGCCGCTTGCATTTAACGATAACTCAAAACCCGCAAACGCAAAAAATAAGATCAGTGCTGTATCTGCAAATGTTTTAACCGATGGCAGGTGTTCCCATTGCAGGTTCACCATTTTTACTTTACTGAACCCAAAGAGAATGATGCCAAATAATGGAAGCAGCTTTACTACTGTAATGTATTTTACAAATCGCATTCCTTCTTTTGCACCCAGTATATTGATCAGCACTACGATGGATATCAGTACAAAAAATAACAATGCCCGCACCAGCGGATTTGTTAGCACCGGAAACAATACGGCCAGTGAATCGGCTGCTAAATTCATTAATGCCGCACACGATAAAATACTCCAGCCCAACAGATACAACCAGTTGATCACATATCCGGGAAAATGTCCGAAAGCAGCTTCTACATAGGCATACGAGCCTCCGCTGGTAGTTACCCTGCTACCGATTTCTGCATAGCACAATAATATAGCTGCCATCATCATACTGCAGAACAAATAACCAAAAATTCCAAATGCACCCAGCTCTATACTAATGATTGCCGGTAATGCAAAAATGCCGGCTCCAATGGTTCCGTTCACAATGGCAACAGCCAGACCGGGTACATCTACTACCCTGTTTAATCCTTCTTCTGTTGTATGAATAGACATTTGGCTGATTCGTTGAAACCAAAAGATAAGTAATTAATGAATAATCCGGTGCTATGTTGTTTTTTCCGGTCTTTCAATACCTCAGTACATCTGCTGCTGCTTCATCACTCAATAATTTCCGCAGTACCGGATGGCCCATCACCTCCGCATAATTCATCCAGGCACCATTGATTCGGATGTACCGGTAAACCAGCCGTATACCATGGCTGTAATCTGCATACCAGTTAACATGCCCGGTGTACAGGGGTTGTATGGGATGGCCATCGGGCTTATGCCAGCCATATATGGCTACCCGGTTTGTTTTGGAGGAACGGGTCAGCTGATCACTGATGACCACATCTTTTTTGATGCCCGCAATCAGTCCTGTTTGTCCTTTTCGCTGTGCTTCTATCAGCTGGTGATGCTGCCACATGGTTAGCGAACTGTCTCTGTAAAGCGTCATTGGAACCGGTTCCCGCTTTACAGTGGCTGCCGCATAAATATCGTTCACCATTTTACGCGTTGGTAAAAAACAGTGTAAACTGTCTGCAATTACTTGCGCTGCAATGGGTGTTAACGGAATCCTTGCCCAGTTGTTAGCAGTGCCTACACTTAAATAATCTGCCGTAACAAAATAGGTGGCTTGTATGGTTTGATGGGTTAGAGAATCGATGATGGAAACACGAACAGGCATCAACCGGTACAGGAACCCAGGCATATTGCCTTGCAGGATCCGGCTGACTGCAAAAGAATCTCTTTGTTTCCATTGCATGGTCATTGCCTGGCGGTAAAATTCTTCTCCGGTAATATTGTTGGATACCTGTTTTGGCTGCTTTAAGTGCATGACCAATGTACAGGACATCGTGCAGGTAACCAGTGCAACAAAACAAAGACGTTGTAATATCATTTGGCGTAATAAATGGACGTCTTAAAACTACTGATTATTTAGTATGCAACTGTTCAAATGCTTCCCCGATGGCTGCAATCACATCGCTGGCCAGTAAACTTTCTACCGACTGAAAACGGAGTGCACAGTTGGCCGCCTGGCCGTGTACATAAACACCCAGTATGGCTGCCTGTTCTGCGGTATAGCCCTGTGCTGCAAATGCGGTGATCATTCCTGTCAGGCAATCGCCCGTTCCGCCCTTGGCCAATCCGGCATTGGTATTGGTATTGAACCATGCTTTGCCTTTTGCTGCAATCAGGGTATAATGTCCTTTTACTACAATTACCCAATCGTGTTGCAGTGATGCGTCCAGTGCTTTTTGCCAGCGTTCAAATTCATTGGTACTGTTACCGAATAAACGATCGAACTCTTTGGGATGTGGTGTTAAGATGGTATTTGCCGGAACCAGCTTACTCCAGCCCTGTTGAACAGACAACCAGTTCAATGCATCTGCATCCAATACCAGTGGTTGCTGAGCCTGTTGTAACAGCTGTTCCATTAATCGGCCGGAAACCTCATCCGTTCCCAATCCCGGACCCGCGCCAATTGCCTGGTAGTCTTTCCATAAAATGGTTTCCTGGTTTCTGTTGAGCACCATGGCCTCGGGTAGTGCAGTAAAAACAATGGCTGCTGTGTTTTCGGGTATGGCCAGCGTTAACAATCCTGCTCCGCTGCGTAAACAGGCTTTGGCAGCAAGCAATGCGGCACCCATTTTTCCGGTATTGCCTGCCATCAATAATGCATGCCCATACGTGCCTTTGTGCGAAAAGGGTTTACGAGGTTTTAATAAACCCGCCACGATGGATCGGGTAAGCAGTGTATAGGGAATGTGTACGCTGCTTAAAATAGATTCCATCAAAGCAGTTGAAAGCAAAGGACCATCCTGATGAATGAATGCATCCCAATCCTGCAACTGTTTGATGGAAATATTTTTCATGATGGTTATAATAAGCCGTTCGCGAGTAAATACTCCGCAATCTGTACTGCATTGGTTGCAGCACCCTTACGTAAGTTATCACTTACAATCCACATATTCAGGGTGTTGGCCTGTGTTTCGTCTCTTCTGATCCTGCCTACAAATACTTCATCTTTTTCATGTGCCCATAATGGCATCGGATAGACCTGGTTGGCCAGATCGTCCTGCACGATAATACCAGGTGCAGCAGCCAGCAACGCTTTTACTTCACTCACTTCAAAATCGTTGGCAAATTCTATATTCACGCTTTCGCTGTGGCCACCTACCACCGGAATACGAACCGTAGTGGCGGTTACACGAATGCTGTCATCTTGCATGATCTTATTGGTTTCCAGCACCATTTTCATTTCCTCTTTGGTGTAACCGTTTTCGAGGAACACATCTATCTGTGGAATCACGTTGAGGTCTATCGGATATTTATAGGCCATTTCTCCTTCTATTCCTTTGCGCTCATTGAACAACTGATCTACCGCTTTTTTACCGGTACCCGTTACACTCTGGTAGGTGCTCACCACTACCCGCTTGATGGTATATTTCAGGTGCAGCGGCTGTAGTGCAACCACCATCTGAATAGTAGAACAGTTTGGATTGGCAATGATAAAGTCATCGGCAGTTAATACAGCTGCATTCACTTCGGGAACCACCAGCTTTTTAGTAGGGTCCATTCTCCAGGCAGATGAATTATCGATCACCCGGATTCCTGCTGCTGCATATTTTGGTGCCCACTCCAGTGAAGTACTGCCGCCTGCAGAAAATATAGCAACGGCTGGTTTTGCTGCAATGCCATCTTCCATGCTTACCACTTTGTAGGCCTTGCCTTTAAAACTCACTTCCTTACCTACCGACCTTTCTGAAGCTACCGGTACAATTTCTGTTACCGGAAAATTACGTTCAGCCAATACCTGCAACATTTTAGTTCCAACTAAACCGGTTGCTCCTACTACTGCTACTTTCATTGTTTGTTCCCCCCGTTCTCTCTAAGAGAGATTTTTTTGGTGAATAATATCCCCGGGTTGTTCCCCCGTTAAGGGGCCAGGGGCAAAAAAAAGAGGCCCTCCAATGTGGAAGGCCTCTGTGTGATATAGTTATTATACAAACGTAGAGATACCTTCCGCCTAGCGTGGTTTTTTAATACGTTTTGTATGTTTATTATTCATCATTGTTGTACGAATATACAGATTTTAGTGAATTATCCGAGTGAGATATCAAAATTCACCAGCTGAACAAATTCCTGCAATCTGTTATCTACATCCGTTTTGGTGATCTCTCTCAAACGCTGTGTTCCAAATTTCTCAACACAATAAGAGGCCATCGCGCTTCCGATAATGATGGCTGTTTTCATATTCTCGAAAGAGATGTCTCTGGTTTTGGCCAGATGACCTATAAAGCCGCCTGCAAAAGTATCACCGGCTCCGGTTGGATCAAATACTTCTTCTAAAGGCAATGCCGGCGCAAAGAATACTTTGCTCTCATGAAACAGCAATGCACCGTGCTCTCCCTTCTTGATGATCACATACTTTGGTCCCATTTTCATAATGGTAGCCGCTGCACGTACCAGCGAATAATCGCCGCTTAACTGGCGCGCTTCGCTGTCGTTCACCATCAGCACATCTACTTTAGCCAGTGTTTTTTTAAGATCGTCCATCGCAATATCCATCCATAAATTCATCGTATCGAGTACGATCAGTTTTGGACGGGTTCTTAGTTGATCGATCACGCTTAATTGTACCGATGGAGCAAGGTTTCCCAGCATCAGAAATTCGCAATCCTGAAAACTTTCAGGAACCACCGGCTGAAAATCGCCCAGTACATTCAATTGCGTTTCTAAAGTATCGCGGCTGTTCATATCCATGTGATAGCGACCACTCCAGAAAAATGTTTTCTCATCTTTTTTGATCTGAACACCTTCCAGATCTACGCTACGGGCTGTAAGCTCATCGAGTTCGGCCTGGGGAAAATCTCCTCCTACCACTGAAATTTGTTTTACAGGTACAAAATTGGTTGCACACCAGGCAATATAAGTACCCGCACCACCAATGATTCTATCTGTTTTTCCAAAAGGGGTTTCGATGGCATCAAAAGCCATTGAACCAACAACTACTAAAGACATAGATTAATTTTTTATATAGGCCGCGAAATTAGGACATTGAGAGGAGATTACCACCACCCCCTCCCTGCGAGCCACGCTTTCCTCTTTTGGTCGGTCAGGCCTGAAAGGAGGGGAGTATTATGGTATTGAAACCACCCTGCCCTTCATGCCACCCCTATTGGCAGGAGGGGGATTTGGATGTTGAATTAAAACTAACGATCCGGGAAATAATCAGATATTTTTTTGCTAACACGCGTTAGTATATTATCTTCGTTTTATGGCAAGGATAAAAATCGAAAAAAACAGTTCCCGCAAAGAAGTGATAGTAACCAAAGCTGCTGCGCTGTTTCGGGAAAAAGGTTTTAAGGCCGCCAGTATGCGGGATCTGGCAGAATCGGTTGGTGTGGAAGCAGCCAGTTTATATAACCACATCAAATCTAAAACGGAACTGCTGCACGAATTGTGCTTTGGCGTTGCCAATCGTTTCATGCACAAAATGGACGAAGTAGAGTCGATGAAAATTACGGCCATTGAAAAAGTAGAAGCGCTGATCCGTTTTCATATAGACGAAATGATCCACCACTACGAAGAAGTATATGTTAGTGACCGGGAGTGGAAGCACTTATCGGATCCTTATTTATCCAACTTTCAGAACCAGCGCAGAATGTACCGCAAGCGTTTTGCTGCTATCATTGAAACCGGTATCCGCAACAAAGAAATTAAATCTATAGACGCATCTACTGCTGTACTGATTTTACTGCATGCGATCGGTGGAATTGAGAGCTGGCACCGTTCCACCCAAAAGATCAGCGCTACGGCATTAACAGATAATATGATCACCATTCTGGTTGGAGGATTAGAAACCAAGTAACCCATGTCTAAAAATTTTCAGCCACTTACCATCAAAGACATCCGCAAAGAAACCGATGACTGTGTTTCTATTGCGTTTGATATTCCTGTGGAATTATCCAACCAGTTTGTTTTTAAACAAGGACAGTACATTACTTTAAAAACAACCATCCAAAACGAAGAGGTTCGCCGTTCGTATTCTATCTGCAGCAGTCCTTTAGACGGGGAGCTTCGGGTAGCAGTGAAGAAAGTGGAAAATGGAATTTTTTCTACTTATGCCAATGAACAATTAAAAAAAGGCGACCAGCTGGAAGTGATGCAGCCCCTCGGAAAATTTTATACCGATCTGGATGCTGCAGAAGCCAGACAATACATTGCATTTGCTGCCGGAAGTGGTATTACCCCTATTATCTCTATTATCAAAACAACCCTGCAGACCGAACCATTCAGCAGCTTCACACTGGTGTATGGCAACAGAAACCGCAACAGCATTATTTTTAAAGAAGCACTGGAGGCCCTGAAGAACCGTTTCATGGGCAGACTGAGCATTGTTTATATTTTATCACGCGAGAGAACAGATGCACTCATTCATTTCGGAAGAATTGATGGACAAAAATGCGGGGATCTCTGCAAATTGATCATTGATCCATTAATTGCACATGCCATTTTTTTATGCGGACCCGAAGACATGGTATTCGGTGTTAAGGACCAACTGGAAAAAACCGGTGTTGACGCAAAAAAAATACATTTCGAATTATTTACTTCCAGAAAAAAAGAAAAGACCACTACCAGCAATACCCTTTCTGCCTCAACAATAGCTAAAAGCAGGATCACCGTAAAACAGGATGGAGTTGCCGTAGATTTTGAGCTGGCATTTGAGGGCGAAAGCATTCTGGAAGCCGCAATGAAAAACGGGGCCGACCTTCCCTTTGCCTGCAAAGGCGGTGTGTGCTGCACCTGCAGGGCTAAACTGATAGAAGGCGAAGTAATCATGGAGGTGAATTATGGCCTGGAACCCGAAGAAATTGACCATGGTTTTATACTCACCTGCCAATCGCATCCGGTAACAGAAAAAGTAGTGATTGATTTTGATATTAAATAGCAACAAGTATGGAACAAGCCGTTCAGGAAGCATTTTTTCAGGATAAAATTGAAAAAGAAATAAAGATCGAACCCAAAGACTGGATGCCGGAGAAATACAGGCAAACACTCATCAGGCAGATCAGCCAGCATGCCCATAGCGAAATCATTGGAATGCTGCCTGAGGCCAACTGGATCACCCGTGCGCCCTCACTGAGGCGTAAGGCAATTCTGCTGGCAAAAGTGCAGGATGAAGCCGGGCATGGTTTGTATTTATACAGTGCTGCAGAAACGCTGGGCATCAGCAGAGACCAGTTGTATGATCAGCTGCATACCGGCAAAGCAAAATATTCTTCGATCTTCAACTACCCTACTTTAACCTGGGCCGATATGGGGGTGATTGGCTGGCTGGTAGATGGGGCTGCTATCATGAATCAGGTTCCCCTGTGCAGAAGCAGCTTTGGTCCTTATGCAAGGGCCATGGTGCGCGTTTGCAAGGAAGAAAGTTTTCACCAGCGGCAGGGTTTTGAAATATTGCTTACCCTCAGTAAAGGAACAGAAGCACAACGGAATATGGCACAGGATGCGATCAACAGATGGTGGTGGCCAAGCATTATGATGTTCGGACCAAAAGATGATGAAAGCCCCAACAGCATCCAGAGTATGAAGTGGAAGATCAAACGTTTCAGCAATGATGAACTCCGCCAAAAATTTATTGACGTTACTGCAGAGCAGATCAAAGTATTGGGATTCACTTTGCCCGACAAAGAGTTGAAATGGAACGAAGCCCGCCAGCACTATGATTTTGGCACCATTAACTGGGATGAGTTCTGGCAGGTGATACAAGGCAACGGCCCCTGCAACAGAGAACGCCTTGATGCCAGAAAACAGGCATGGGCCAATGGTGCATGGGTGAGAGAAGCGGCCAGTGCCTATGCAGCAAAAAAAGAAAAAAATAAAACCATATGAGCTTTCAGATAACCAAACAGTATTACGGCGATTACGGTGAAGCAAAAAACGGCGCTGCTGATATTTCGGCAACCGGAACTGTAAAAGCAGAATGGCCGCTCTGGGAAATATTTATCCGCAGCAGACAGGGGCTTGATCATAAACATGCAGGTAGCCTGCATGCAGCAGATGCAGCTATGGCAATTGAAAATGCCCGTGACGTGTATACCAGAAGAATGGAAGGCGTAAGTATCTGGGCAGTAGAAAGCAAATACATTCATGCCAGTAATCCGGATGAAGCAGCTGCTTTATACGACCCTGCCAATGACAAAGCATACAGGCATCCTACTTTTTATGACCTTCCGGAAGAAGTAAAATATATGTAAGCACATGACAACAGCCAATCAAATAAATTCCATCCTCCACCTCGCCGATAATGCACTCATCATGGGGCATAGAAACAGTGAATGGTGCGGACATGGACCTGTGCTGGAGCAGGATATTGCCATCTCCAATATTGCGCTGGACTATATTGGTACGGCCAGAAATTTTTACCAGCATGCTGCCCAAAAGATCAACCAGACACCTGCTGACTATGCAGGATTTCATCTGCCCGCAACCGAAGACAGCCTGGCTTATCTGCGTGATGTAAGGGATTTTAAAAATCACCTGATCACCGAACTGCCCAACGGAGACTGGGCGCAAACCACCCTGCGCATTTTTCTGTTCAGCACTTACCAGTATTTTTTATACCAGCAGCTGCAAAAAGAAGAAGACATTGCGATTGCCGGCATCGCAGAAAAAGCGTTGAAGGAAGTGAGCTATCATGTAAAATGGAGTGGAGACTGGGTGATTCGTTTAGGAGACGGCACCCCCGAAAGCCAGGAGCGCATGAACAATGCCCTGGAACATCTCTGGCCTTATACCAGCGAACTTTTTCTGGATGCAGAGGAACAGATTCACCAGCTGTGGTTTCAGAAAGTGAAAACTGTTTTTGCGGAAGCCGGTTTACATATTCCCCAGACAAGCTGGGTACAAAAAGGAGGAACAACCGGAAATCATACAGAACACTTAGGATATATTCTGGCAGAAATGCAGTTTTTACAAAGGGCATATCCAAACAGTGAATGGTAACCGCCAACCCAATAATGATGAAACTCAATGACCCGACTATTATAACCGTTCAACAGGTATGGGACCTGCTGGAAACCGTATCTGACCCGGAGATTCCGGTGATTTCTATCGTTGATCTGGGCATTGTAAGAAAAGTAGCGCTCATGGACGCTCCCCCTTTAAATGACACTACCGCTTTAAATGACACCCGTTCATTAAATGACCAGGGTGTGGTAGTAACCATTACGCCAACTTATACCGGTTGCCCCGCCATGGACATGATTGCTGTGCAGGTTAGAATGGCTTTGATGGCAGCAGGATTTACTACGGTTAAGATTGTGCAGGAACTTTCTCCTGCCTGGACTACCGATTGGATGAGTGCAAAAGGCAAAGAGCAGTTACAGCAATATGGCATTGCACCTCCTATCGGAAGAAGTATAGATCAGACTTTTCTGGAAGACCTGAAAGTACCCTGTCCGCAATGTGGTTCCGTGAATACGGTGCTTGTTTCACAGTTTGGAAGTACTTCCTGCAAAGCACTTTTTAAATGTTGTGATTGCAAAGAACCTTTTGATTATTTTAAATGTCACTAACCCTATTTTTTTATTCTAAATAATTGACTGATGTCTTTGATTATTTGCAGCGTTGAAAAAAATATTGCTTTCATTACCCTCAACAGGCCCGATAAACTCAATTCCTTTAACCGCGAAATGGCTTTGTTGCTACAGGCTGTTTTAGACGAATGCGCAATGAACAGAGAGATCCGTTGCATTTATCTGACCGGTGCAGGAAAAGGATTTTGCGCAGGACAGGATCTGGCAGAAGTTGCAGACCCTGAGGGACCGGGCATGGAGAAAATTCTGGGAGAACACTACAACCCAATCATAGAAAGACTTCGGGCGATGCCCAAACCAATTGTTGCAGCAGTGAACGGTGTTGCTGCCGGTGCCGGTGCCAATATTGCACTGGCCTGTGATGTGGTAGTGAGTACTGCTTCTGCTTCTTTTATTCAGGCTTTCTCTAAAATAGGACTGATCCCCGATAGCGGCGGAACATTCACTTTACCCAGACTCATTGGTATGCAAAGAGCAAGTGCCCTGATGATGCTGGGCGATAAAGTGAGTGCAGCAGATGCCTTGCAAATGGGAATGCTGTATAAAGTTTTTGATGACCTTGTTTTTACTGAAGAGAGTAAAAAAATTGCAGCAACACTTTCCCAGATGCCCACTAAAGCCCTGGGATATATCAAGCATGCGCTCAACCAGTCTGCCGCCAATACCATTTCGGAACAGCTGCAGCTGGAAGATGAATACCAGCAGAAAGCTTCCTCTACCGAAGACTTTAAAGAAGGGGTTGCTGCCTTCCTCGAAAAAAGACCACCTGTTTATACCGGACAATAAAAATCAACTGCTATGACGCCCAACGATGTAGTTACCCATATTCTTAAGACCGATGCTTTTTCTAACTGGTTAGGCATTACGGTGCTAGAACTAAAAGAAGGGTACGCTAAAATTCAGATGACCGTTCGTGCAGAAATGATGAACGGACTTGGCATAGTACACGGAGGTATTGCATTTGCACTGGCAGACAGCGCTTTTGCATTTGCGTGTAACAACAGAAATAATTTATCGGTGGCGCTCGATAATTCCATCAATTACCTGAAGCCTGTGTATACCCATGATGTGCTTATTGCCGAAGCCATTGAAATACACAATGGAAGAAGTACCGGACTTTATCAGGTAACCATGACTAACCAACACGGGCATACAGTAGCTATTTTTAAAGGCACCTGTTTCAGAACAGGAAAGCCTGTTGTAAAATAAAATGATATGATCTATTCGTTCAAAGGCTTTATACCCGTGATCCATGAATCTTCTTTTGTGCACCCGCAGGCTGCAGTAACAGGCAATGTGATCATTGGTAAAAATGTATACATCGGGCCCGGTGCGGCCATCCGGGCCGACTGGGGATCCATCATCATCGAAGACGGTTGTAATGTACAGGAGAACTGTACCATTCATATGTTTCCGGGAACAGGCGTTCTGCTGAAAGCAGCCGCGCACATCGGGCATGGTGCCGTAATACACGGAGCTACCATCGGGCAAAACTGTTTGATAGGTATGAATTCGGTGATCATGGACAATGTAGTACTGGGTGATGAATGCATTGTAGGTGCCATGAGTTTTATTAAGGCCGGCGAAATATTTGCACCGCGTTGTTTAATTGCTGGCAATCCGGCTAAAACCATTAAAGCCGTTAGTGATGAAATGATTGCCTGGAAAACCAAAGGCACTGCCCTTTATCAGCAACTGCCGGAAGACATGAAACAATACTGGCAGGAAACCACTCCCCTGCGGGAAATACCAGCCAACAGACCCTCGCAGGAAGTGCTTTTCAGCACCTGGAATGAAGCGAAAAACTAACCAAATTACAATGTTGTATCTTCGCAGGCATTAAACAGAATCAGTGGCAGAACGTAACAACTTTATAGACTATATCCGGATTTTTGCACGCAGTGGACACGGCGGAGCAGGTGTGAAGCATTTTATGCGCAACAAACTGACTGCCATGGGCGGTCCTGATGGCGGAGACGGAGGAAGAGGCGGACATATTATTTTAAGAGGAAACAGTAATATCTGGACCCTCTTGCACCTGCGTTATTTTAAAAACGTGCTGGCAGAGGACGGGGAGAACGGAAGCAAAGACAATTGCACCGGTAAAGATGGTACGGATATTATTATTGATGTGCCTTTGGGAACCATTGCCCGTGATGAAGAAACCGGAAAACAGGAAGCAGAGATTCTCGAAAACGGACAGGAATACATCTGGATCCGTGGTGGAAGAGGTGGACTGGGCAATGCCCATTTTGCAACCCCTACCAACCAGGTTCCTGAACATGCACAACCGGGAGAAGACGGTATAGAAGGCTGGAAGAACCTTGAGCTGAAAGTATTGGCAGACGTGGGTTTGGTGGGTTTCCCCAATGCCGGTAAATCTACCTTGCTCTCTGTAATTACCGCAGCAAAACCTAAAATTGCCAACTACGCATTTACTACCCTTATTCCCCAGCTTGGAATGGTAGAATACCGCGACCAGAAATCATTCTGCATTGCAGACTTACCCGGAATTATTGAAGGCGCTGCAGAAGGCAAGGGCCTGGGTCATCGTTTCCTCAGACATATTGAACGAAATTCTATCCTGCTGTTTTTGATTCCTGCAGACAGTGCAGATCATAAAAAAGAATTCGACATACTTCGCAATGAACTGAAGTCTTATAATGAAGACATGCTTCAGAAAGACTTTATTATTGCCATCAGTAAAAGCGATATGCTGGATGACGAATTAAAAGAAGCCATCAGCCTGGAATTACCAACCGGTATACCCCATGTATTCATTTCTGCGGTTACCAACAAAGGACTTTCTGAACTCAAAGACCTGCTTTGGGATACCCTCAATAAGCCCGTTTCTTAATTTATTCACCCTGATTATCAATCAGTTACCACTAATTTTAAAAATAGTGGGTTACCTTTCTTTCGTTTAGGTATAAATGTGTATAGTGTACACTAAGTAGCTACTGCTACATTTCGATTTTATGCATTCGCATATTCACTTGCTTGCCGCTGTGAGATTGAACTTTTTTTATTCAACACTTTAAAAATTCATTTATGAAAAAGCAAGTATTAACTTCTTTCGCAAAAAAATTCTTTCTGGGAAATTTAATGGCAGCTATGATGTTCCTTTCTGCCAATGCATCTGTTGCTCCTGTTCGTTATAACTACGAGCCGGCTAAAACCAACAAAGCTGCATTAACTTTTAAAGGAACAGACAGTAACAACTACCTTACTTTTCAGGTAGCGTACAACAACCCTGCATCCAGCGCATTTAAACTGATGATTGCGGATGAAACCGGTGAGGTTATTTATAATGAAACCTTTTACCAGACAGAACCGTTCAGCAAAACTTTTAAGCTGGATAAAGAGAATATGAGCAAACTGAACTTCTCTATCCGCGATACCAATTCCGGTGAAACAGAAAAATTCGGTGTTCAGATTAACACAGGTGTAATAGAGAATGTAGTTGTATCCCGCAAGAACTAATTCAATTCTTATTTAAGGCTAAAAAAAAGCTACCAGATTTGCATCTGGTAGCTTTTTTTATATACTTGATTATTTAAATTATCCTACTGCCTCCGACTTCATGCTCTTGGAAGCTTTGGTTCTTTCATTTTCATCCAGTATGGTTTTACGCATACGGATATTTTTAGGAGTTACTTCTATACACTCATCCTGCTGAATGTACTCCATACACTCTTCTAAAGTAAACTGCATTTTCGGAACAATTCTAACTGCATCATCACTTCCGCTTGCACGGTGGTTGGTGAGTTTTTTCATCTCCACTGCGTTCACATTCAGATCACCTGGTTTGATGTGCTCGGCAATCACCTGACCTATATAAACTTCTTCGGTAGGATCAATAAAGAAAGCACCTCTGTCCTGCAACTTATCAATAGAGTATGCAGTGGTTATTCCCTGAAACTTAGCAATCAAAACACCATTGCTTCTTCCCGGAATAGGACCTTTCCATGGTTTGTAATCAATAAAACGGTGCGCCATAACCGCTTCGCCGGCAGTACCGGTGAGCATTTGTGAACGAAGACCGATCAACCCTCTGGAAGGAATTTCAAACTCAAGGTGCTGCATTTCTCCTTTAGATTCCATGATCTGCATTTCACCCTTACGCTGGGTTACCAGATCAATTACTTTACCACTGTATTCGGCAGGTACATCTACAACCAGATTCTCATATGGTTCGTGTTTCTTACCATCGATGGTTTTAACGAGTACCTGAGGATTTCCTACAGTTAACTCATATCCTTCTCTGCGCATGGTTTCTACCAGGATGCCCAGGTGAAGAATACCTCTTCCGAATACCAGGAAACTATCTGCACTGTCAGTATCTTCTACTCTTAACGCAAGGTTCTTCTCTGTTTCTTTCATCAAACGGTCACGCAGGTGACGTGAGGTAACAAACTTACCGTCTCTTCCAAAGAAAGGTGAGTTGTTGATGCTGAAAGTCATACTCATGGTAGGTTCATCTACACTGATAATTGGCAATCCTTCCGGATTCTCCACATCAGCGATTGTATCTCCAATGGTAAAATCTTCCAGTCCTACAACAGCACATAAATCACCGGCTATTACCTCGGTAACCTTACGCTTGCCCATTCCTTCAAAAACGTATAATTCTTTTACACGGCTTTTCTTAACAGAACCATCTGCCAGTACCAATGCAATTGGCTGACTTTCTTTTATAGAACCTCTGGTTACTTTACCAATGGCTATTCTACCTAAGAAAGAAGAATAATCCAGTGAAGTAATCTGCATCTGAAGTGGTCCTTCATTTACTTTAGGGGCCGGTACATATTTAATGATCCCATCCATTAAAGGGAAGATATCTTCTGTTTGTATATTGGTATCGTTGAACCAACCGTTTTTGCCACTACCGTAAAAAGTAGGGAAATTCAATTGCTCTTCTGTTGCATCGAGGTTAAAGAACAGTTCAAAAACCGCATCGTGCACTTCATCAGGACGACAGTTTGGCTTATCTACTTTGTTGATTACTACAATCGGGTGCAGGTTGAGTTGTAATGCTTTCTGCAGTACAAAACGAGTTTGGGGCATTGGCCCTTCAAACGCATCCACTAACAGAATTACCCCATCAGCCATTTTCAATACACGCTCTACTTCACCACCAAAATCACTGTGGCCCGGTGTATCTATCACATTAATTTTATAGTCTTTGTAGGTAACAGCTGCATTCTTACTGAAAATAGTAATACCGCGTTCTCTCTCGAGATCGTTGCTATCCATAATCAACTCACCAGCATCCTGGTTGTCTCTAAATACTTTGGTTGCGCCCAGAATTCTGTCTACCAAAGTTGTTTTGCCATGGTCAACGTGTGCGATGATGGCAATGTTTCTTATATCCATTATTGTGTATTTGTCTCAGTATCAATTACTTATGTAAATAATACCATTTATTTGAGCGGCAAAGGTACGCTATTACAACGGGCATAGCAAGTAAAACAAGGTCAATATTCTGTTATGATTGGTTCCGGAAGCGTTAGTGTAGAGTTAATACTTATATTTATCGCAACATAACCAGCTATGAAGCCTGTTTTATTAATACTGATGATTGGGTTTTACCTGTTTGCAGGCATAAACCACTTCTGGAACCCCCGTTTCTATACCCCCCTGATCCCTCCTTATCTGGCAGCTTTCACCAACCAGATCAATATACTGTCTGGTATTGCTGAAATAGTACTGGCCATCGGGCTGATCTTTCCGGCCACCCGAACTTTATCGGCTTATGGCATCATTGCTATGCTGATTGCCTTTATTCCCGCCCATATATATATGATACAGCTGGGTAAATTCAGTTTGGGCAAATTTGAAATGACTCCCCTCATTGGCTGGGCCAGACTCCTGATCGTTCACCCCCTGCTGATAGGTTGGGCCTGGTGGATCAGTAAATAAGTTTTATATTTAAAATAAATACTATGCGTTTTTCGAAAATCATTATTGGTGTAGCAGCGCTTATTCTGGTCATCTATCTGGTAGGCCCGCATCCGGCCAAACCCAATTACAACAATGTGTTGCCCGAATTGCCCGCAGATGCGGCCGGTTTAGAACAATATATTGCCGGTATGGAATCTGCCCATAAAATCAAACCCAACAACGAAGCAAGGATTGTTTGGGCCAATGATACTTTGAAACAAAAGACCCGGTATGCCATTGTATACCTCCATGGATTCAGTGCCAGCCAGGAGGAAGGAAATCCGGTTCACCGGCAGATTGCCAGTGAATTTGGATGCAATCTCTATCTGGCAAGATTATCCCAGCATGGAATTGATACATCAGATGCCCTGATGAATATGACCGCCGAAAACCTTTGGGAATCGGCAAAACAGGCCTATGCAATTGCCAAACAGTTAGGGGATACGATTATTTTAATGGGTACTTCTACCGGGGGAACGCTCGCTTTACAACTCGCCGCCGCTTATCCGGAAACCGGAGGGCTCATCCTGTATTCACCCAATATTGCCATCAACGATCCCAATGCCTGGTTGCTGAACAACCCATGGGGATTGCAGATTGCAAGAACGGTTAAGAAGTCTGATTATATGGTAACGGCGAAGGACTATCCTGCCTACAATCAAAACTGGAATCATATTTACCGCCTCGAAGCAACCGTTCAACTCCAGGAATTACTGGAAACCACCATGCTGCCCGCTACGTTCAAAAAAATAAAACAGCCGGTATTAATGTTGTATTACTATAAAGATGAGCAACACCAGGATCCAGTTGTTAAAGTTTCTGCCATGAAAGAGATGTTTGCTGCACTTGGCACACCGGAAAATAAAAAATCCATGATCCCCTTGCCTAACGCTGGTGGTCATGTGCTGGCCTCTTCCATTGTTTCGGGAGATGTAGCCGGTGTAAAAAAAGAAACCAGTAATTTTTTAAAATCGGTACTTCATTTAACACGGCTGACCCCTCAGGTTGTTAGCCATTAGGTAGAATGCCAAAGTTCATTACCTTCAGCCTACAATAAATTGCTTGACTATGCCCCTCAGTAAGATTGCCGGCATTGGTAAATATTTGCCTGCCAATGTAGTTACCAATGATGACCTCACTAAATACATGGATACCAACGACGCCTGGATACAGGAAAGAACTGGAATACAGGAACGCAGGTATGCCCACAGAACCGAAGAAACAACCACTACCATGGCCATTGAGGCAGCCAAAATTGCCATTGAGCGCGCTGGTACTACTGCAGAAGAAATTGATTTTATCATTTTTGCCACCCTGTCTCCGGATTATTATTTTCCGGGTTGTGGGGTGCTGGTTCAGCGTGCATTGAAAATGAAAGAGATTGGTGCGCTGGATATCCGCAACCAGTGCAGTGGATTTGTGTATGCTTTAAGCGTGGCAGACCAGTTCATTAAAAGCGGGATGTATAAAAACATTCTGGTAATAGGAAGTGAGAAGCATTCTTTTGGTCTCGATTATACTACACGCGGAAGAAATGTTTCCGTCATCTTTGGAGATGGAGCAGGTGCCGTGATTTTACAACCAACTGAAAAGGAAGGACAGGGCATTTTGAGTACCCATTTACACAGTGATGGAGAATCTGCAGAAACGCTGGCTATGTATAACCCTGGCTCTCACGCCAATCATTGGGGAACACAAAATTATGCCGACTTTGATGAAGCAGAGATTTCACAGATGTTCCTTAGCCATAAGATGATCGATAAAGCACAGCTGTTCCCTTATATGGATGGCCCTGCGGTATTTAAAAAAGCTGTGGTTAAATTCCCGGAAGTAATCATGGAGGCCTTAACTAAAAACGGTTATACCACCACGGATATTGATATGCTGATTCCCCATCAGGCCAATCTGCGTATCAGCCAGTTCGTTCAGCAAAAATTAAAACTTGCCGACGACAAAGTGTTCAATAATATTCAGCATTACGGAAATACTACTGCTGCGTCTATTCCTATTGCACTTTGTGAAGCATGGGAAAACGGAAAAATAAAAGAAGGAGATCTTGTTTGCCTTGCGGCTTTTGGAAGTGGCTTTACATGGGCCAGTGCATTAATGAAATGGTAATTTTTACAAGTGAGTGTGGCTTATGGAAAGGAAAATTATTTACCTGATCAACCCTATTTCGGGTACATCAAAGAAGAAGAATATTCAGTTGCTGGTTGAAAGAGAAACTGCTTTTAAACAGATTCCCTTTAAAGTTTTTCCAACCAATGCTGCAGGCAATTATGACCTGGTGCGTGATGCCATTGTGCAGGAA
This sequence comes from Sphingobacterium thalpophilum, assembly GCA_943325035.2. Taxonomy (GTDB): domain Bacteria; phylum Bacteroidota; class Bacteroidia; order Chitinophagales; family Chitinophagaceae; genus Sediminibacterium. Next base: position 23,011 of record CALPNW020000009.1, read on the forward strand.
CAATTTACAGATGTTGTAATGCTGGGTGGAGACGGCACTGTTAATCAGGTGACCAATGCGCTGCGTGATACCGGTGTACGCTTTGGTATTATTCCTGCCGGTTCCGGCAACGGACTGGCCAGGGCGGCCAATATTCCTACCCGGTTAAAATCTGCACTCCATATTATTTTTGAAGGAAAAGCGGCTGCAATAGATGCTTTTACCGTAAACGGCCACTACTCCTGCATGCTCAGTGGTATTGGGTTTGATGCGCAGGTGGCCCATGATTTTGCGCAGAAATCTACCCGCGGATTATTTACCTATACCCAACAGAGCATTATTAATTTCTTTAAGGCCAACCCTTACCAGTTTGAAGTAAGCATAGATCAGTTTTCTTTTTTTACCGATGCCTTTTTCATCAGTATAGCCAACAGTAACCAATTTGGGAACAATGCTACCATTGCACCTCAGGCAAGTTTGTCGGACGGATTACTGGATATAGTGATCGTTCAGAAAATGAGTAAGGCTAAATTACCCTTTGCCATTTTGCGGCAGATGAGGGGTAACAACAAAGTACAACAGCTGGTAGAAGACATGAGCAATAAAAGTGTGCTCTATTTTCAGGCGCCGGCACTCACTATACTAAATCCAAAACTGGCTCCGCTGCATATAGACGGAGAACCCAGAGAAACTGCCGAAGCATTTTCGATTGAGATCATTAAAGATGCTTTTCTGCTGATTCAACCCTGATAGGATTCAACCCTGATTCATGCTTTGTCTTTTTGTACCAGATAAAGCATGGTAACCAAAGTCAGCAGGTACAGCATTCCCGCAAGCTGGTGCAGTTGCGCCATCCATTCAAACAATCCCCATTTGCCCGCAATAATACCCGAACTGCTGAGTACACTGGTAATGCCCAGCACAACCTGTACCAGCACAATGATCATGGGCCATTTACGGAACCGGTTAAAGAGTTCCGTTCCATCGTATTTAAAAAGTCTGAACGACCAAACCAAGGTAAGCACCAGTAACAGATAAGCAAGCCCTCTGTGGATGAAATGAACCAATAGGGTGTTGTCTATAAAATTTAACCAGAAAGGCTGATCGCGGAACATTCCATCGGGAACCCAGCTGCCATTGATCGTAGGCCATGTAGCAGCAACATTGGCGGCCTTGTGTCCGGCCATTAATGCACCATACAATAATTGGATGATCAATAAGCCTATTAATACCAGATTGGTATTCCGGAGTTGAGTATTGTTGATCTGCTGCTGCCCGGGTACCAGTAATTTTAAAGCAAACCAGCAGGTATAACTGAGTAATCCCAGCGCAAGAATAAAGTGTAGTGCCAGTCTGGTAGGTTTAACGTACACCGCATCTCCGGTTAAACCACTTGCCACCATGATCCATCCTACCAGCCCCTGTAATGCCCCCAGCATAAAAAGTATGAGCAGCGGATTGACCATTTCTTTTTTGAAAGATTTTCTGACAATGAACCAGATAAAACCACCCGCAAACACCAGCCCTATAGACCGGGCCCATAAACGATGAAACCACTCCCAGAAAAAAATAAATTTGAAATCCTTTAAGGTGAATTCAAAATTCAGGAGTTGAAACTGCGGCGTTTGGCGGTACTTTTCAAATTCCTGCATCCAGCCTGCCTCGTTCAACGGGGGCAGCGCCCCTGTAATCACCTCCCATTCGGTGATGGACAACCCACTGCCCGTTAACCGGGTAATGCCGCCCAGGGCAATCTGTATAACCGTCATCCCCACTCCTATCAGCAACCAGGTAGCTACCTGCCTGGAAGATCTGTCTGTTGCACCCATAAAACTTGTTTTAACTGAAGAAATACAAATGTATAACAACGCAAACCTATATTTTGATTAAAACAATTTGATACTCTTGCGCGGATAGCTGAATTTTACCGGAATGCTACCCTCATTTTACCAGGATATTTTATTGGAAGCCGGCTGTGATGAAGCCGGAAGAGGTTGCTATGCAGGACCTGTTTTTGCCGCTGTGGTTATTCTTCCGAAAGAGTTTAAGCATCCTTTGCTGAACGACAGCAAGCAGGTAGGCGAAAAACAACGGCTTATTCTCAAAGACGTTATCGAAGCCAATGCCATTGCATGGTCGGTAGCAAGCATTGATGCAGAAGAAATAGACAAGATCAATATTCTGAAAGCCAGTTTTAAGGCCATGCATAAAGCCATTGGCCAGCTGAAAACAAAACCTGAATACCTTTTAATAGACGGCAACCGCTTTACCCCCTACAAAAAAATTCCGCATATCTGTATTGTGAAGGGAGACGGGAAATACGCATCAATCGCGGCAGCAAGCATACTTGCTAAAACTTACAGGGATGCCTATATGGAAAAGATTCATGCGCAATTTCCGCAGTATGGATGGAACAGCAATAAAGGATATGGAACACTCGAACACCGGATTGGTATAGAAAAAAACGGCCTCTGTGTTTATCACAGAAAAAGTTTCAATATTGTTCCTTCGCAAATAGAGATTGATTTTTAAGACGCCTCCCAAACACCGGCACCCTGGCGGATCAGTTCATACTCCGCTTTGGTACAATCAATGATGGTAGAAGGAACCATTCCTCCGTTACCGCCATCTACAACAATGTCTACCAGGTTCTCAAACTTTTCGTGCATCAGCTCCGGATCGGTATATTCTTCTACCATGTCTCCTGGCAGGGATGCAGATAACAGCGGATGCCCGAGCTGCTCTACAATGGTGCGTGCAATCAGGTTATCGGGGATCCTTAACCCAACTGTACTTTTTTTGTTCTGCAGCAATTTTGGAACCTCCTTACTGGCAGGCAGAATAAAAGTATACGGACCCGGTAAATGACTTTTCAATAAACGGTACAGCGGTGTATCAGTGCTCTTGCAGTATTTGCTGAGATCACTCAGGTCATTACAGATAAAACTCAGTTGTGCTTTTGCAGGATCTACCTGCTTGATACGGGCAATTCTTTCGATGGCTTTTGGCTGAAAAATATCACAACCCAACCCATAGATGGTGTCTGTGGGGTAAATGATCACTCCGCCAGACAGTAAACAATCAATGATGGTTTTAATGTGTCGGGGATTGGGATTGTCCGGATGTATATGCAGTAGCATACTTAAAGGTACTTTAAAAAAACGAAGACGGCTTTCGCCGCCTTCTGTTTGTTTGTAACCCCTGGTTAAAAAATAGCAATAAAAACAGACAGTCACTTCTATTTCTATCACCCGATAAAAGTAGAAGCCCTGTACCAATTTTCAAAGGAGTTAATACCCATTTTTGTCCGGTGAAACAACGGAAAATTTATGGCACAAACACCCTGTTCAGTTTAGCTTATAATTATTATATTTAATACCATTAATACGCTTTTTTTAACCCAACTAAGTGCATGAAAAAAATTGCAATAGTAGACGACCATTCACTCGTTCGTCATGGTTTGTCGGAAATTATCAAAGCCTACTCCGGTTACCGGATTCTACTGGAAGCCACTAACGGACAGGACCTTATTGAACAGCTGCTGCCGGAGGATCTTCCCGATCTGATTCTACTGGATGTTAGTATGCCCGTAATGAATGGATACGAAACAGCCCTCTGGATCAGGCAGCATTATCCGCAGATCAGAATACTTGCATTAAGTATGCTGAGCGATGAGAGATCTGTTTTAAAAATGATCCAATGCGGGGCAAGGGGATATATCTTAAAGGAAGTAAAACCGGCAGAATTAATCAAAGCCCTCGATGAAGTGTACAACAAGGGCATTTATTTCAATGAGTTGCTATGCGGTAATTTATTGCAGAATATAAAAAACAAGGTAGAAGAACCACAGGATGATTATCAGAAAATGATAGCGCTTTCCGAAAGAGAAAAAGATTTTCTCAAACGCTTATGTTTAGAAAAATCGCTGAAGGAAATTGCAGCAGATATGCACCTGAGCCCACGAACCATCGATGGGTACAGAGATAATCTCTTCGAAAAATTAAAGGTAACCAGCCGTATCGGGCTGGTGATGTTTGCAATCAGGAACGGATTGGTGCAATTATGATTTGATCTCCCAAACCTCTCTTCCACGCAACATTTTATCGAGGTCGCCCTTGCCTTTTGCAGCAATGGTTTCTTCGATCTGCAGCTCCATCATTTCCTCGTAGCAAGGACGTTCTGTTTGAAAGAAAACACCAAACGGTCTTGGATAATGACCACCGTCTTTATTTGGATCGTCGAACATGCGGATCAGCACCTGTGCTTTATAAAAATCCGTTTCGTCATGTATCCATAAATCGTCTGCAGTATACTCAGCACCCAGTTCAACCACTTCCGGTTTAAATCCGTTGAGTCTGATTCCTTTATTCTGGGTAGCACCAAAAATCATTGGTTTGCCCTGTTCTAAAAACAAGGTTTCTTCGGGCTTGCTGCTCTTTTCAGTAAATATTTCAAAAGCACCATCATTGAAAATATTACAGTTCTGATAAATTTCCAGGAACGAAGTACCCTTGTGTGCATTTGCACGGGTAAGCATGTATTGAAGATGTTTTGGATCACGGTCCATGGTACGTCCTATGAAACTGGCATCCGCCCCCATGGCCAATGCCAATGGATTGAACGGATGGTCGATACTTCCCATCGGGGAACTCTTGGTGATTTTATTTTGTTCTGATGTTGGAGAATACTGACCCTTGGTTAAACCATAGATCTGGTTATTGAACACCAACAGATTTACATTGAAATTTCTTCTGAGCAGGTGAATGGTATGGTTACCACCGATACTTAAACTATCTCCGTCTCCGGACACAATCCATACACTCAATTCTGGTCTGGCTGCTTTTAATCCGCTGGCAATGGCGGTGGCCCTGCCGTGGATGCTGTGCATACCGTAAGTGTTCATGTAATAAGGGAAACGACTGCTGCAACCGATACCACTGATGATAGCAATATTCTCACGGGCAACACCAATGGTTGGCATAACCTTCTGAACCTGAGCTAATATGGAGTAATCCCCACAACCCGGACACCAGCGTACTTCCTGGTCGGTTGCAAAATCTTTGGACGTTAAAGGTGCGGCTGCTGTTAATGTAGACATGTCTCTCTTATTTCGGGTTACAAGTTACGAGTTTTATGGGCTTTCTGAAAGCCAATTTACCGTAATTTTTCAAATGCGATCAATTAGCCTTCTGTGGTGGAAGACTGTAACTCCTCCCAATACTCTGCAGCCCTTCTGGTATGCGGAATTACGATGGTTCCGCCTACAATATTTGCCACTGCAAAAATCTCATACATTTCCTCGGTGCCTATCCCCAATTCATGGCTCTTCCCCAAATGATACTTGATACAGTCATCACAACGTAAAACCATGCTGGCAACCAATCCCAGCATCTCTTTTGTTTTACTGCTGAGGGCCCCGTCTTCATAGGTATTGGTGTCTAAATTCCAGAGTCTTTTCATGACCAGATTGTTCTTACTCAGGATCACTTCATTCATGCGTTCGCGGTAACTATTAAACTCATTCACTATTTCGCTCATATGTATATTTTACCCGGCAAAAATACAGAAGCGGTACTTTCTGCCGCCAAATTCTTTGTACTTTAACCGTCTAAATAATTGCTTTATGAAGAAACTGATCCTCCTGTTGCTGATCCCCGTTATTGGCTTTGGCCAGAACAAGGGAGAACCCATTAAAATTGCTGATATGCTCAAAATGAAACAGATGAGCGGAGTAAGTATCAGCCCGGATGGAAGTAAAGCCGTTTTTGTGCTGAACAGCATAGAACCTGAGGCAGACAGTAAATGGGAATACAAATACAATAACCAGATTTATATAGTACCCACAGATGGGTCGGCTGCACCAAAGGCCCTGACCTCCAGAGAAAATGCTTCTCAGCCTACATTTAGCCCAGACGGAAAGCAATTGGCTTTTGTAAGAGCGGTAGACGGAAAATCACAAATATTTTTACTGTCTTTCGACGGGGGCGAACCCGTTCAGCTGACGAAATTTAAATATGGTGCGGGCGGTCCTAAGTGGAGCCCAGACGGAAAACAAATTGTTTTCAGTGCATCTGTTCCTTTAAGAGATCTGCTGAAAGACAGCTTGCTGAACCCGGCAAAAGCATTGCCTAAATGGCCGATGGAAAAACCAGGCTTCAGTAAAAATGAATTCCTGAAAGCAAGCACTGCCAAAGCAGATCCGGATGGCAACACCGAGGAGATCAGGGCCTACCTGGATCTGAACACTGTAGACCGGAAAGCCAAAGTGATCAATAAGCTGAACTTTCAGGAAGAATCCACCACGTCGGGCGACATGGCTTTCAATCATATTTTTATTATCGCCGCTCAGGCAGGTGCCACGCCAAAGGCGATCACCAAAGGATTCTACCGGTTTAACAGCCCGGAATTTACGCCCGACTCCAAAAAAATTGTGTTCAGCGGAAATATGGATTCTACCCAACATCCCGACCGTGCTTTAGAGAGCCAGCTCTTCATTGCCGATGCCGACGGAACCAATCTGAAGGTATTGTTAAGCGCTTTAGGTAAAACCTACAACAGTCCTAAATTATCACCCAGCGGTAAATGGCTGGCATTTCAGGTTGGGGCTGTTTCTTTTGTAGATGTTCCTGCATTAGCAGTAATGCCATTAAACGGTACAGCAGCAGACGCTGTTATCCTTCCGTTCGACAGAAATAAAAGCGGACTGAACTGGACCAAAGACGAAAAATATATTTATTTCAACGCCCAAAGCAATGGAGGCGCACCTGTTTACAGGGTAGATGTAAAAACAAAACTGGTAGAGCAGTTAACCGAAGCCGATGCCGGTATCAGCAGCTATGATTTATCGGGCAATAAACTGGTGTTTGTAAAAACAGAAGTAGCCAACCCTTTTGAATTGTACAGCAGTGATGCGGCGGGTAAAAATGCTGCCCGCATCAGCAGTTTTAACTACGACTGGGTGAGCACTAAAGCCCTCAGCATTCCTGAAAAGAAAACCTTTGTGAACGAACAGGGAATGACTGTTGAATACTGGGTAATGAAGCCTGCTAATTTTCAGGCCGGAAAAAAATACCCAACCATTTTAAATATACACGGTGGCCCTTCTGCAATGTGGGGACCGGGCGAAAGCTCTATGTGGCATGAGTTTCAGTACTATGCTGCCAAAGGATATGTGGTAGTTTACGGCAACCCGAGAGGTTCCGGCGGATATGGTGCCGATTTTCTTCGTGCCAATATCAACGATTGGGGAACAGGACCAACCTCCGATGTATTAACCTCTTTAGACCTTGCTGCTAAAGAAGGTTTTATTGATACTTCCAGACTGGCTGTTACCGGTGGTTCTTATGCCGGTTATTTAGTGGCCTGGATCGTTGGGCACGATCAGCGTTTTAAAGCTGCCTGTGCACAAAGAGGCGTATATGATTTAGGTACTTTCTTTGGAGAAGGAAATGCCTGGAGACTGGTACCGAATTATTTTGGCGGCTACCCCTGGGAAGAAAAAGCCAAACCGATTATTGAGCGAGAATCTCCTTTAAAATATGTTGCCAATATTTACACTCCTTTCATCATTTTCCACGGAGAGAACGATTTAAGAACCGGTGTGATACAAGGTGAAATGCTGTACAAAAGTTTAAAGATTTTAGGCAGAACGGTGGAATATGTTCGTCATCCCGGTGGCACACATGAACTTACCCGTACGGGCAATAACCGCCAGCGTATAGACCAGATGCTGAGAACCATCGAGTTCTTCGACCGCTTTATTAAACACTAACAGATCAAAACGCTAAAAAGCCCCGCAAATCATTCTTTGCGGGGCTTTTTAGTAATGTATATCCTTCACTAAATATTTTCTGCACCAAAATAAGCATGCAGTGCTTTCGGCAATTGAATGCCCGTATCGGTTTGGTTGTTCTCGAGTAAACAAGCTACTATTCGCGGTAAAGCCAGTGAACTTCCGTTCAGCGAATGCGCCAATTGTGTTTTACCATCCGCTCCTTTGAATCTGCACTTCATCCGGTTGGTCTGGTAATTCTCAAAATTACTGACACTGCTTACTTCCAGCCAGCGGTCCTGTGCTGCACTGAATACTTCAAAATCATACGTGATGGCACTGGTAAAGCCCATATCACCTCCGCATAAACGCAGAATACGGTAAGGCAGTTCCAGCGATTGCAGAAGTTGTTCTACGTGGCTGATCATATCCTGCAAGACCTCGTAACTCTTATCGGGATGCACGATCTGAATAATTTCTACTTTTTCGAACTGGTGCAGGCGGTTTAATCCGCGCACATCTTTACCATAACTTCCCGCTTCTCGTCTGAAACAGGGAGAATAGGCAGTCATCTTTACCGGCAGTTCTTCTTCCTTTAAGATAGTATCACGGTATACATTGGTTACCGGCACTTCAGCCGTAGGTATTAAATAAAAATCATCTTCAGTGGCATGGTACATCTGGCCCTCTTTATCGGGTAATTGTCCGGTTGCATAAGCAGATGCGGCGTTTACCATAAAGGGTGGCAGGTATTCGGTATAACCGGCTGCTGTATTGAAATCCAGAAAATACTGGATCAGGGAACGCTGTAATTTGGCGCCCTTGCCAATATATACCGGAAATCCGCTGCCGGTGATTTTATTGCCCAGTTCAAAATCGATCAGGTTGTATTTTTTGGTCAGATCCCAGTGTGGTACTGCATTTGCTCCCAATACGGGCATTTCGCCACCGGTTCTTACCACTTCATTTTCTTCGGGCGTTTTTCCTTCCGGAACTTCTGCTGCCGGCAGGTTAGGCAGGGTCACCAGCTGATCGGCCAGTTGCTTTTCCACTACTGCCATCTGTTCTTTCAAAGGCTCCAGTTCCTGTTTCCAGGAAGCAACATTTACCTTGATTGCCTCAGCGCCGGCCTTATCACCCTTGCCCATCAGCATACCTATTTCTTTTGAAGCGGCATTGACTTTAGACTGGGTATCATCGAAGGAAGCCTGCAGTTTCTTGCGTTCATCATCGAGCTGTACAATGGTATCTACCAGTTGAAGCTCTTTAAAATTCTTTTTTGCCAACCGCTGTTTCACCAGTTCCGGGGCTGCTCTCAATACACTCACCTGTAACATAATACTCGAAATTTGCTGCAAATATACCTTTTGCCAGTTGATGATGGCATGCTTAGAGCCTTTACCTTTGCGCATATGTTAATTACCGACGATTTACAGCAGCGCTGGTGGGCCCTGGAGGCCAAACTGATGGCGCGTTTTGATAAAAAACCCGATCTGGAGGCCGTTTTGTTTCTGATAGGAATGCAGGAAACGGGCTTTATGCAGGAAAAAATATCCAAAGAAGAGAAACAAGACCTGATGCATGTAGCCGTTTGTACCGTTCTGGCACAAAGTGGTTACTATATAGTGGAGGGCACGGATCCGGATCACTGGCCGCATTTCAAGCAACTGCAACAGCTCCCCGAAATGACGACTCACGAGCAGGAAAATTTTATAAAAGACCATGTACTGCTGTATTTTGAGCAGCAGGGTTTTTAATGAATTCTAATGTTTCGTACATTTAATTTTATCCCATTGTTTTTTATTCAATATTTGCATTACTAAAAAACCGCTTTATGAATTTTCCCGAAGAACTGCGTTACACCAAAGACCACGAATGGATTCGCCTGGAAGGCAATGTTGCCACCATTGGCATTACTGATTTTGCACAGCACGAGCTGGGTGATATTGTTTATGTAGACATCAACAGTATTGGCAAAGCATTGGCAAGTGAAGAAATCTTTGGTACAGTTGAAGCGGTTAAAACAGTTAGTGACCTGTTTCTGCCTGTAGCAGGAACGGTTAATGAAGTAAACCCTTTGCTGGAAAAACAACCCGAGCTGGTGAACACTGATCCTTACGGAGATGGCTGGATGATTAAGATGACCGTATCTGATGTTGCAGCTGTGGAAGGCTTAATGACCAGAGATGCCTATTCTTCCCTTGTTGGCTAATTGCGTTATTTCTAGTTAAATACATTCCTATATAAAGCCCATTAAAGCTACTGGTAACAGTTTCCTTTATGGGCTTTTGCATGGCAACTTCCGTCTAAAACATTATCTTTAATACGACAATGCAAGTATGAAGTACAACGAGCTAAAAAAGTTAATTGGATTAAAAAAAGAAGAAATCTCTCTCGAAAACAAGATTTTTAATCTGGTTTCCCTGCTCGTTTTTATGGCAATGTCTATCAGTTTTGCCAGTAATATCTACCTGGGCAGAAACAGTACGCTCAACTGGCTGATTCTGGCGATGCTGGTAATGTCCTTTTATTTTTTCTATCTGGCCCGGTTCAAAGACCTCTACCAGCCAATTGCCGGATGGTACATTATTTTTTGCCATCTTTTTTATGTGCCTATCTGGTTCTCCAATGGGGGCATAGAAGGCCCCACCCTTATTGCCTATAGTTTGATTTTAGTGGTGGCTGTATTCATTCTTCCTAAAAAAAATCACGCAGCTTTTATAGGCATTACGATTGCAATCATTATGCTGCTGATCTACCTGGAGCAGCAGCATCCCGAATGGATCCTCCCTTATCCGAATAACCAGGCACGTCAAACTGATCTTTTACTGACCATTTTTCTCTACTTCAGTATTACCGGCATAGCGGTGAGCCTTTATAAGCGTACCTACGATATGGAAAGGGATAACCTGATCAGGAAGTCGATAGATCTGGAAGAGTCCCGCGAATATTTGTCCGAAACTAAAATGCAGGCAGAAGAAGCCACAAAAGCCAAGTCTAAGTTTCTGGCCAATATGAGTCACGAAATCAGAACTCCACTGAATGGAATTATTGGAACGATAGATCTGATGCAGCACAGTTCTTTATCTGAAGAACAGGACGAATTAATGCTTTCCTTAAAATCGAGCAGTAACCTGCTGCTGGATATTATCAATGACGTGCTGGATATTTCTAAAATTGAAGCAGATAAACTGGAATTGTTCGAAGGCCCGTGCAACCTGGAGCTGATCATTAAAAATGTAGTTGATATCTGTTCTCCGAGAATCAATATGCTAAAAAAACAACTGGTCATCAGTTCATCGGTAGATTCTAAAGTGGAAGCCGAGATCATTGCAGATGAAAGCAGAATAAAACAGATTCTCATTAACCTGGTAGGGAATGCCATAAAATTCACAGAGTCCGGTAGTATCAGAATAGAAGTGACTTCATTACCGATCGATGAGAGTTTACAGGAACTTAATTTTGCCGTAACCGATTCCGGTATCGGTATCAGTGAAGACCATATCCGTTCCCTCTTTGTTCCTTTTAGCCAGATAGATAATACAGCTACCAGAAAACACGGCGGAACAGGTTTGGGTTTATCTATCTGCAGAAAAATCATTGAAGAGATGGGTGGCAGAATTTGGGTTGATAGTGTTGTAGGCAAAGGATCTTCCTTCCGGTTCATTATTCCTGTTCAGGTCAATCTGGTGAAAAAAATTCACAGTATGCCCGGAACAGCTGTTCATCCGCTCAACTCCGGACAGGTTCAGCGGGAATACAAAATGCTGGTGGCAGAAGACAACAGCATGAACCAGTTGCTGGCAAAAAAAATGTTCAAGAAAATAGGATACGAAATTGATATTGCCAATAACGGCCGCGAAGCCATGGAGATGGCAATGAACAATAATTATGATTATATTTTTATGGATATTCATATGCCCGAAATGGATGGCCTGGAATCTACTGTTGGTATTTTAAACAGTGAGATCGAAAAATTACCTGTTATTATTGCCATGACAGCCAACGTAGTAAAAGAGGCCGAAGAGGATTGTGTTGCAGCCGGCATGAAAGATATTATTACCAAGCCTTTTACCATAGAACAACTTAGAAAAATAATGGAGAAATTGACTTCTCAGGAGGTGCTTTCATGAAAAAGAAATCAGCGTCATTATATCTGCTTGTATTTCTGATTGCCTTTTTTGGGAGTATGTTTCTCTTTACGCTTCCCGGAAAAGAAATTCCTTCTGTTTTATGGATCAATATTCCCCAGTTAGATAAACTGATTCATGCGGGTATTTTTTTTACCCTTTGCTATACAGCGGCGGCAACCATCTTTGCCTTAACACAGAAAAAAATCGGAGGACTTTTAGCGCTGATTATTGCAGGTGTATTTATTGCGTACGGAACAGGTGTTGAATTTTACCAGGAACAGGAGGTGGAAGGGCGTTCTTTTGAAAAACTGGATATACTGGCGGATGCTGCAGGGTGTTTGTTGTTTTTGGTATATATCCGGCTATCGGGGGACTAAAAAAAGTTGGTCCCGATAGAAATCGGGACCTCAACCAAAACTAACTGCTTATGAGAAAAAGTTGATAATTATTTCCACCTAAAGTTCCGGAAAATAGATACAATATTTTCTTAAATGTCTAATAAGAAATTGTTAAAGAATACGCTAAACGCTATAATCCTTATTTTTGCACCTGATTATGGCTTATTTCAATTGGAACGACAGCATGAACCTTATCTCCAAAATGACCCTCCGTCGTTTCTGGAATGCAATGAAAGTGTATAGCAGTTATCAGATTTCGAGATTAACCCAACAACCGGTGCAGTGGGGGTACCCAATTTCCATCTCCTTTGAGCCCACTACCTCGTGTAACCTGCGTTGTCCGGAATGCCCCAGCGGATTAAGGGAATTTACCCGCCCAACCGGCATGTTGCA
>CALPNW020000010.1 GCA_943325035.2 Sphingobacterium thalpophilum
ATTCCAATGGTATCTCCCGGTTTCAGGTACTCCGGCAGTTTCATTCTTCGTCCTTTTACTGCTGCAGTATGGGTTGGTGCTGATGCAGAAAAAGCAGGCAGGGGCAGTAATCCCAGCCCGGCAAGCTGTAAAAAAGATTTTCGTTCCATAGACTCAGTTAGGTTGAACAATTAACCCGTTTTTTTATTTTTTGATTTTACTAAAGCGCCGGCCGGCTCTTTTTTTCTTCCCTGTTCTTTCAGCGCTTTATCAATCAGCATTTCCAGCTGGCCATTCACACTTCTGAATTCATCGGCAGCCCACTTCTCTAATTCAGCATAGGTTTGCAGATCTATTCTTAATACAAATGATTTTTTGGTCAAAATAACGGATTGAAAATTTATTGATAAAGGCTTCCGGTATTCAATACAGGAGACGCACCCCGCTCTCCACAAAGCACTACCAGTAAATTACTTACCATTGCTGCTTTCTTTTCTTCGTCCAGCTCTACAATTTGTTTTTTAGAAAGCAGATCCAAAGCCATTTCAACCATACCAACAGCACCTTCCACGATTTTACTTCGCGCAGCCACAATAGCAGTAGCCTGCTGTCTCTGCAACATTGCACCCGCTATTTCTGGAGAATATGCCAGATGGCTGATTCTTGCTTCAATAATTTCAATACCGGCTCTTCTCATCCGCTCATTCAATTCGTCTTCCAGCATCTTAATCACTTTATCTCCACCATCCCTTAATGTAACAGCAGCATTTTCATCTTCAATACTATCGTAAGGGCAAACAGAAGCCAGGTGCCTGGTAGCGGCTTCACTTTGATTGGTCATATAGTTGCCAAAATCCACTACTTCAAAAACCACCTTGTACGTGTCTTTAATTTGCCATAAAATAACTGCAGCAATTTCGATAGGATTGCCCAGCTTATCATTTACTTTAAGCTTGGTACTTTCCAGACTCTGCAAACGCAACGAAACTTTTTGTCTGGTAAATAACGGATTTACAAACAACAGCCCATTCTCCTTGATTGAACCAACATATTTACCAAAAAAAGTAAGCACCACACTATAATTAGGCTGAATAATAACCAGTCCTTTTAACAAAAAAAATACTACTGCCATACAAAGAATTCCCATGAAAGGAACCAACCCTGTAACGGTTTCCTTTTCAGATGCAGCTTTTATAAATAAAAAGATTCCTGTAACCAACGGCACCAGAGCAGCGAGCAAAACGGCAAACCCGGATATCCCTTTTTTTTCTTGTTCCATAATTTGATTTGATATTAATTTGATATCAAATATAGTACTTCTTCCCAGATCACCCAATAATTCATCAATACCGTCTGTTTGTGTGCTGCGCTCCATTCCGTACCTTTGCCGCCTGTAACTAATACAGCTAAAAGATATAATGAGTACACCTGAAAGATACCTGATCACCGCAGCCCTGCCTTATGCCAACGGTTTAAAGCATATTGGTCATCTGGCCGGCGCTTACTTACCTGCAGACACCTATGTAAGATACCTGAGAGCTCAAAAGCGCGATGTGGTGTTTGTTTGCGGAAGTGATGAACATGGAACTGCCATTCCTATTCAGGCAACCAAAGAAGGCACTACGGCACAGGCCATCATCGATAAATACCATCCCATCATTGAGCAGAACTTCAATGACCTGGGTATCTCTTTTGATATTTACCATCGTACCAGCTCTCCGGTTCACCACGAAACTGCCAGAGAATTTTTTAAGACCCTGAACGATAAAGGCGATCTGATCACCAAAGAATCCGAACAATATTTCGATGAACAGGCCCAGAGTTTTCTGGCAGACCGTTACATAAAGGGCACCTGCCCCAACTGTTCTTACCCTGCCGCCTATGGCGACCAGTGCGAGAGCTGTGGCAAGAGCCTGAGCCCCGACGAACTCATTAACCCTGTAAGCACATTAAGCGGCAACACGCCCGTTAAAAAAGCCACCAAGCACTGGTACCTGCCTTTAGACAAGCATGAAGATTTTTTACGCAAGTGGATTCTTGAAGAGCATGCAAATGACTGGCGCTCTACTGTGGTTGGACAATGTAAAAGCTGGATCGATGGCGGTTTATTACCAAGGGCAGTAACAAGAGACCTGGACTGGGGGGTTAAACTTCCCGAATCGGTGGAAGGCGGAGAAGGCAAAGTGTTATACGTTTGGTTTGATGCGCCAATTGGTTATATCAGCGCTACCAAACAATGGGCAATCAACAATGGCAAAGACTGGAAACCTTACTGGGAAAGTAAAGACACCAAACTCGTACACTTTATTGGAAAAGACAATATCGTATTCCATTGTATCATATTTCCGGTGATGCTGCAGTTACACGGAAATATCTTACCGGAAAATGTTCCTGCCAATGAGTTCATGAATCTGGAAGGTGATAAAATGAGCACCAGCAGAAACTGGAAGCTGGAGATGGAAGACTATATCAACGATTTCGTTAAACCCGAAAACGGAGGCAGCCAGATGGCAGATGTACTGAGATATTATCTCACCCTGATAGCTCCCGAAAGCAAAGACAGCGAATTTACCTGGAAAGGATTTCAGGATGCCAACAACAGCGAACTGGTTAGCATTTTCGGAAACTTCGTCAACCGGGCACTGGTGCTGATGCACAAGCTTTGCAAAGGAAAAGTTCCTCCATTGCATGAAGCAGCAATAGATGAGCTGGACAAGGAAGCAATGGCCAATATCAAAGCCACCAAAGAAAAAGTAGAACGCCTGCTGGAAGAATATAAATTCAGAGATGCTTTATTTGAAGTGATTGGTCTTGCCCGCATCGGCAACCAGTACATGCAAAAGAAAGAACCATGGATTATTGCAAAGAAACTGGAGTCTGATCCTCAGGCACAGCATCTGATCGATAACTGTCTGCATATTTGTTTGCAGCTTACTGCAAATCTGGCTGTATTGATCAATCCATTTCTTCCGTTCACGGCTAAAAAAATCTGCTACCTGTTAAAAGTGGTAGATAAAATACTGGACTGGGAAAATGCAGGAAGTATGAAGCTGCTGAGTGTAGGGTATACCCTGCGTGCCCCGGAATTATTGTTCCGTAAAATAGAAGACGAAGAAATTACCAGACAGGTAGAAAAATTAAAAGCCGCCGCAGTGAACAAAGAACCCATCATAGCAGCAGCACCTGTTGCAGAAAAAGCCACACCTGCTGTTAAATCAGCAATTGTATTCGACGACTTTGCTAAAATAGACCTGAAAGTAGGCACGATTGTGAGTGCCGAGAAAGTAGAAAAAGCAGACAAGCTGCTGAAACTTCAGGTAGACCTTGGCTTTGAAACACGCACTATTGTTTCGGGTATTGCCCTGCATTTTAAACCGGAAGAGATCGTGGGCAAACAGGTTACAGTTGTTTGCAATCTGGCACCGCGCAAGATGCGTGGCATTGAAAGCAATGGAATGATCCTGATGGCTGAAGATGCTGCAGGTAAACTGCATTTCATAAATCCGGAAACAGCCATTGACAATGGAAGCGGTGTGAGTTAACCGAGTTCGGCTAATTCCTCTTCGGTAAATAAGCGGGAGTGAATAAAAAACCTCAGCCCTAATGGTATTTCCAGCGAAAAGCTGCTGCCCCTGCCTGGCGTAACATCCAGTATCAGTTGCGTATGCTTCCAGTAGGCAAACTGGTCTCTACCCATGTAAAAAAGACATTGTTCTACATTGCCCAGGCAAATATCGGAGTCGCCTACTTTAAATTCTCCGGCAGGAAAGCACATTGGCTGAGAGCCATCACAACAGCCGCCACTCTGGTGAAACATAAGGGGGCCATGCATTTTCTGTAATCGTTGAATAAGTTCAACAGCAGCTTCAGTGGCAATTACCCTCAGTACACTCATAGGAAACTAAATTATAATATTACTGCGACGGAAAATTCCGCCGCAGTAATATTATGGCAAATTGGTTAAAAGAAACCAAGCTTGGTTTGGCTGTAAGAGATCAGCATATTTTTAGTCTGGCGATAATGGTTCAGCATCATCTTATGGGTTTCTCTGCCAAATCCTGATTTTTTATACCCTCCAAACGGAGCATGTGCAGGATAAGCATGGTAACAGTTTACCCAAACCCGGCCGGCCTGAATAGCTCTCGGAACCTGATACAGCTCATGAGCATCCCTCGTCCATACACCCGCGCCTAATCCGTATAACGTGTCATTGGCAATAGCGATGGCTTCTTCGGTAGTTTTAAAAGTAGTTACACATACTACCGGTCCAAAGATCTCTTCCTGAAAAACACGCATTTTGTTGTGCCCTTTAAATATGGTAGGACGGATATAGTAGCCCTGTTCAAGCTCCCCATCTCCTTTATAAGGTGCTCCGCCACATAGTATTTCTGCACCTTCCTGTTTGCCGATATCAAAATAACTCAGGATCTTATTATACTGGTCTTCGCTTGCCTGGGCACCCATCATTACATCTCCGCTAAGTGGATTACCCATTATGATGGCATTGGTTCGCTCAACCACCCGTTTCATGAATTGCGCATAGATATTTTCGTGCACCAGAATCCGGCTCGGACAGGTACAAACCTCTCCCTGATTCAACGCAAACATTACAGCACCTTCTACTGCCTTATCAAAGAAATCATCATCAGCAGCGGCTACCGATTCAAAGAAAATATTCGGGCTCTTGCCGCCCAGCTCCATAGTAACAGGTATCAGGTTTTCGGAAGCATACTGCATAATCAGTCTGCCGGTAGTTGTTTCACCGGTAAAAGCAACTTTATTGATGCGGGGCGATGTAGCCAGTGGCTTACCCGCTTCCAGACCAAATCCGGTTACAATATTCAATACACCTTTTGGTAACAAATCACCAATCAGTTCCATCAAACACATGATGCTGGTAGGGGTTTGTTCAGCAGGCTTTACCACTACGGTACAACCGGCTGCCAATGCAGGAGCTATTTTCCAGGAAGCCATCAGCAATGGAAAGTTCCAAGGAATGATCTGGCCAACAACACCAAGCGGCTCATGAAGATTAATGCTTACGGTAGTTTCATCATGTTCACTGATGGTACCTTCTTCACTTCTTAATACACCGGCAAAATAACGGAAATGGTCTACTACCAACGGAAGATCTGCCGCCCTGGTTTCGCGGATAGCCTTACCATTGTCTACTGTTTCTACAATGGCCAGGTATTCCAGGTTGTCCTCTATTACCTGAGCTATTTTAAGCAGGATATTACTCCGGTAAGCCGCACCTGTTTTACTCCAGGTAACAAAAGCAGTATGTGCCGCCTCTATGGCTTTCTCAATGTCTTTGGCATTACCCCTTGCAGCACGGGTAAATACTTTGCCATCTATGGGTGATACATTGTCGAAATACTCCCCACTATCCGGAGCTATCCACTCCCCCCCGATATAATGGTTGTATTGGTCTTTAAAAACCGGTCGTGCAACCGGACTCTGCTGACTAGCGCTTGTTGTGGTACTCATAATGGAAGCTGTTTTCGTTAAGCAATTCACTAAGTTTATTTTTTTTTAACATATACCACCCTGTATTTTGTACCTTTTTATAGCACAATCGTACTTTGTTTTTTGCTCATTCACCAAATTCCGGTTAAATTCAGGTAATAATTATTGCCTTGCCAGCTAATCATTACATACAGAAATTAGCACTCACCAACCCGCGTTATTTGCAAACACTTGTAGAGAACCGTCGTGTATTTAACCTCAACAACTGTGAGCTGAACGTATTTGAAACCCATCAGCAGAGCTATCAAATTCCGCTTACTTTCAACGATTTTGTGATTACCAGTATGGTAAGGGGCAAAAAGATCATGCACCTGTTCAACCAGCCTGCTTTTGATTACCTGCCGGGAGAAACAGTTATTGTGCCTTCCAAAGAAACAATGATCATTGATTTTCCGGAAGCATCTGCAGAAAACCCCACCCAATGCGTTGCGCTTGCGGTAGACAATAAATACATCAATAACACCCTTTCATTTTTAGACGAATACTACAACGAAAAAGATGAAACCAGAAAATGGCAATTGCAATTCAACCAGTATCATTTCGATAATAATACAGAGATTACAGATCTGATCAATAAACTCATCCGGATCTGCAGTGGTGCCGACCTGATGAAAAATGCATTTGCCGATCTTAATTTAAAAGAATTACTCATTCGTTTAATACAAAGTCAGCACCTCAGGCAGGTGGTTGTAGAAAGCATTCATTCTGATACACAAAGCAGGCTTCACTATGTGCTTCATTATATTCAGGAACACCTTACAGAAAAAATTGCCGTAGATGTATTGAGCCGGAAAGCCTACTTGAGCAGAAATATATTTTATAAATGGTTCCGGGAACAATTTGGCATTACTCCACTAGACTATATCAATCAGGAGCGGATAAAACTCGCCAAAAAATTACTGACAAAAGAGAACAGCAATATCTATGATGTGAGTAACCAGTGCGGATTTACAGACACCAATTACTTTATTCGTTTATTTAAAAAAGAAGAAGGCATTACCCCTAAAAATTATCAACGCTGCCTGCAAAATCAAGGAATAGTTCCCGCATGTTAATGAAGCAGGTGCACTAAACTTCTTTTTCAAAAATCACACACTCTTTCAGTTCCCTGTCGGAATAGGCCAGCTTGTATTGCGCCAGAACATCTTCGGGAACACCGTTCCACTGATTAGGCACATTACCCATATAGCCTAAATCTTTAACACCTATTTCGGCCGTATAAAAACCAGTGGTTACCAGATCTCGCATCTTATTAAAAAAGGCAACCCCCTGGGCAACATCCGGCTTTGCTTTTTCCGGATAGGCAATTTCGTCTACTACTGCAATCTGCTGTTTGGCATCGCAATCCATAAACGCCTTTTGGTATTGCTTGTAACAATGCAGATCCAGCCAGCGCAATCCACCACGGAGCGGCGTTTGATGTTCTGGCATATCTTTAACAATGAACTCCATAAAGTCGGGCACTTTGGCATCACTGGCACTTCCGCTTACCGCATCTTTAGGAATAATAATATCTCCCAGCACAGTAATAGTAGCCATTTCATGAGCAGTAAAGAATTGACCTTCTTTGGCTATTTTTGCCAGGTAGTCTTTTTCTTCCTGCATCCTGTCGTCCAGCGAAGCATCTGCAGATGCAGCAATGGCTTTTTTATCGGAACTCTTACAGGCTTCTACAAATACACCGGCACCCACGGTACCGATCATCAAAGCCTTGATTGATTTTCTCCTGTCCATCTTAAATATTTTGTTTTTTCAGTTGATCAATGATGTACTCGCTTGCCCGCATACTCAAAGCAAGAATGGTCCAGGTAATGTTCTTATCTGCCTGGGAAACAAACTGACTACCATCCACACAGAACAAGGTTTTACAATCATGTGCCTGGCTCCATTTATTGAGCGCTGATGATTTTTTGTCGTTCCCCATTCTAACAGTACCTGCCTCGTGTATAATATTGCCCGGATTGGCCAACCCATAATTATTAGAGGCATTGTCGTCCCCGCCCCAGGTAATAATGGCACCCATATTGTGCATGATCTCTTTAAATGTTTCCTTCATGTGTTTTGCCTGATTGATTTCATACTCCGAATTACGGGTATGAAAACGCAGAACAGGAATGCCGTACTTGTCTACTACCGAAGGATCTATTTCACAATAATTTTTAATATCCGGAACCGACTCTCCTCTTCCTGCCATTCCTACTCCCGCACCATAAAAGAAGCGTACATCTTCTTTCAGTGATGCTCCATAACCACCAGCATCTTTGGCAACTCCGTTCACCTGGTATTTACCATTCATGCCCTGCATGCCCATTCCAAAACCATAAGCAGGCTGGCTCATTCCACCCCAGTATTCTATATGATAACCGCGGGGGAAATCCAGCTTTTTATTGTCCTGCCACCAAGGAGTATAGATGTGCATACCACCTACTCCATCTTCGTTGTAACGCTTTCTGCCAAAGAGTTCCGGCAAAACGCCACCCATTGCGGCACCGGTAGAATCGTGCAAATATTTACCCACTACATTACTCTCATTGGCAAGTCCGTTGGGATGTCTTTTAGATTTTGAATTCAGCAACAAGCGGGCTGTTTCACAGGTACTTGCAGCCAGTATCACTACACGTCCGCTCACTTCATATTCCTGGTTGTCTATTTTGTTGATATAGGAAACGCCGGTAGCCAGACCGTCGGCATTGGTAATCACTTCACGCACCATGGCATGCGTAATCACATCCAGGTTACCGGTTTTAAGTGCCGGATTAATTAATACTGAACCTGATGAAAAATCGCCATACACTTTACAGCTTCTGTTACACTGCGCACAGAAAAAACAAGCCCCGCGTTCCTCATTTATTTTTTTAGTAAGAATAGATAAGCGCGAAGGAATCACCGGAATACCTACACCGGTAGCGGCTTTCTTGATCATCAGTTCATGCAGTCTTGGCTTGGGAGGAGGAAGAAAAATTCCGTCCGGATCATTTTCCAGTCCTTCCACACTTCCAAATACCCCAATGAGTTGATCGATCTTATCGTAATAAGGTTTCACCTCATCGTATCCGATTGGCCAGTCGTCTCCAAGACCATCAATGCTTTTTCGCTTAAAATCTTTTGGGCCAAAACGCAGGGAGATCCTACCCCAGTGATTCGTTCTTCCTCCCATCATACGGGCTCTCCACCACTCAAATTTTTCGCTTCCAGGTGCTTGCGTATAAGGTTCACCATCAATCTCCCATCCCCAGTAACAGCCGTCAAATTCGCCGAAGGGGCGAAACTTGGAACTGGCACCTCTTCTTGGAGAATCCCATGGATTTTTTAGCTGGGAAGAATTTACTGCAGGGTCATAATCCGCACCGGCCTCCAGTAAACAAACTTTTAATCCGGCTTTGGCCAATGTATATGCGGCCATACCTCCACCGGCACCTGATCCTACAATTACTGCATCATATTTTTTTGCTTCTTTTTTGATCTGAAATTCTCCCATATAGCAATCGTATTTCTGGTATTTAAAGAGGTAAATTAAGGAAAAACTACTGTAAATAAAAACGTCCCGAAAATTCGGGACGTTTGTTTCTAAAGGGTAGGGATTAACTATCGTTGATTAACTGCAACCCATGCTTGTGCCGCAGTTCAGGCATTTATAACAAGTACCGCTGCGGATGGTTAAATGTCCGCAAGTGCTGCAGGCAGGAGCATCACTTTGCATTCCTTTTGCGTGTGCATTTACGGCATCCATTCCTGCATCTGCTTTAACTGCAGTTGCACGCTGTAATTTTTGTGGCTGAGGAGCAGGCATTGTATTGGCAGAAGGTGCCGTAACGCGTATGCTACTCAGTTCAGGCTTTCCCAGAAAAATGGCTTCCCCCTCCTCTTCACCGGTATTGCTTACCGTTGGTTTGTCTAACACATGAACCAGGTCTGTTCTGTCTAAATATTCATAGGCCAGTGCGCGGAATACAAAGTCTACCAGAGAAGTGGTTGTTTTGATATTCGGGTGATCTACCATACCAGATGGTTCGAACTTAGTGAATACAAATTTCTCCACAAACTCTTCGAGCGGAACACCGTATTGCAAGCCAACTGAAATAGCAATGGCAAAACAGTTCATGAAACTGCGCAGCGTAGAACCTTCCTTGGCCAGATCAATGAAGATTTCCCCTAAGGTTCCATCTGCATATTCACCGGTGCGTAAGAAGATCACCTGACCGCCAATTTTAGCTTTCTGTGTAAACCCTCTGCGCTTACCAGGTAAAGATTTTTTCTCTACAATTCCGGAAAGCTGGCGTTTCAGTTTGGTATCGGTAGAAGCAGCCATACGCTTTTGTACTTCTTCCAGTAATTCATCTACTGTTAACAGGCTCAGGTCTACAATATTGGAAACAGGGGCTTCCATAGCAACCGCTTCTTCCGAAGTTGCAACCGCACTGTCTTCTGATTTTTTCTTCTTATCTGATTTTGTACTCAGTGGCTGGCTCAGTTTAGAACCATCGCGGTAAAGCGCATTGGCTTTAAGACCCAGCTGCCAGCTCAGCATATAACAATCAGCGATTTCTTCAATCGTTGCCTCGTGAGGGAGGTTGATGGTTTTAGAAATAGCACCACTCAGGAATGGCTGACAAGCTGCCATCATACGGATATGGCCATATGCGTGAATGTATCTTTCTCCTTTCTTGCCACATTTATTGGCGCAATCAAACACTGAAAGGTGTTCTTCTTTCAGCAACGGAGCACCTTCAATGGTCATGGTACCGCATACATAATCGTTTGCAGCATCAATCTCCTCCTCTGTAAAGCCTATGGCTTCCAGCAGGTTAAAGCCCCAGTTTGCGTATTCTTCTTCTTCAAATCCTAAACGCTGCATACACTCATCCCCTAAAGTGAACCGGTTAAAGATGAAACCGATTTCAAAAGCAGAGCGTGCAGCGCCATTTAATTTTTCAATTTCAGCAGGCGTAAATCCTTTGGCAGCAAGGCTGGCATTGTTGATGAACGGAGCTTTTTCGAAGCTGGCCGTACCAACAGCATATTGCTCAATAGCCAGTGCTTCTTTTACATTATAGCCCAGGTTTTTCAGTGCCTGAGGAACAGACTCGTTGATGATTTTGAAATAACCGCCACCACTTAATTTTTTAAACTTCACCAATGCAAAATCAGGCTCTACACCGGTTGTATCACAATCCATTACCAGACCAATTGTGCCGGTTGGGGCAATTACAGTGGTTTGAGCATTGCGGTAACCATATTTCTCTCCAAGCTGAACGGCATCATCCCAAGCTTTGGTAGCAGCTTTAAGCATGTAGTCCGGACAATACTGGGCATTGATTCCCTGAGGCTTGATCTCCAATCCTACATATGCATCAATGGCATCGTAAGCAGCAGCTCGGTGGTTGCGCATTACGCGAAGCATGTCTTCTTTATTTTCTTCGTACTTATCGAAAGTGCCAAGGAAAGAAGCCATTTCGGCTGAAGTTTTATAAGCAACACCCGTCATGATAGCAGAGATGGCACCTGCAATACCGCGGGCTTCTTCACTGTCATAAGAAATACCACTCACCATCAGCATAGAACCAAGGTTGGCAAAGCCAAGACCCAGTGTTCTGTAATCATAAGATAACTGAGCCACTTCCTTAGAGGGGAACTGGGCCATCAATACAGACACTTCCAGTACAGTGGTCCACAAACGGGTCGTGTATTCAAAACCTTCTACATCAAAAATATTGGTATCGTTGTCATGGAACTTGCGCAGGTTAACAGATGCCAGGTTACAGGCAGTATTATCCAGGAACATATATTCAGAACAAGGGTTCGATGCATTGATGCGGCCTCCTTTAGGACAGGTATGCCATTCGTTGATGGTAGTATCGTACTGGGTACCCGGATCGGCACAACGCCATGCAGCATAGGAGATTTCCTCCCAAACTTTACTTGCAGGAATTTTACTCATCACACGGCCATCCGTTCTTGCTTTCAGTTCCCAGTCTCCACCTTCTGCCAACACTTTAAAGAACTCATTCGGAATACGAACAGAGTTGTTGGAATTTTGTCCGGATACGGTTGCATAAGCTTCTCCTTCGTATCCATTATCATAACCAGCTTCAACTAAAGCTGCCACTTTCTTTTCTTCACCTACTTTCCAGTTGATGAACTCCATGATCTCGGGGTGATCCAGATCCAGACAAACCATTTTGGCTGCTCTTCTGGTAGTACCACCACTTTTGATAGCACCTGCTGCACGATCACCGATTTTCAGGAAACTCATTAATCCACTGGAAGTGCCACCACCACTTAATCTTTCACCACCGCCGCGGATCTGAGAAAAATTGGTACCTACGCCAGAACCATATTTAAAAATACGTGCTTCGCGGGTCCAGAGATCCATGATACCACCTTCGTTCACCAGGTCATCACTAACACTGAGAATGAAGCAGGCATGGGGCTGAGGGCGCTCGTAAGCATTGGTTGATTTCTTTAATTTACTGTCTTTGGGATCCACATAAAAGTGACCCTGCGGCTTACCGGTAATGCCGTATACTTCGTGTAAACCGGTATTGAACCATTGCGGGGAATTGGGTACACAGGCCTGATTAAGAATACTGTAAGCCAGTTCATCATAAAATACCTGTGCATCGTCTTTTGATGCAAAGTATCCGTAACGTTCACCCCATACGCGCCAGCAATGCGCCATGCGGTGTGCTACCTGCTTTACGCTGGTTTCTCTGCCCAGCGTTCCATCTGGCTGAGGAACACCTGCTTTTCGGAAATATTTCTGGGCAAGAATGTCGGTAGCAATCTGGCTCCATTGTTTCGGAACCTCTACATTGTTCATTTCGAACACTTTTTCCCCGTTAGGGTTCTTGATTACACTATCACGGTAATCGTATTCGAACATTTCAAATGGGGTTATTCCATCTTTGGTAAAGCGGCGGCTGAATTGCAAGCCTTTGTTAGTGGTGCGTGGGTTAGACATAAAGCAGTTGCTGTTTTTGATCTTTTAACGAATTCCCTACTTTAACGATTTTTTGTTTAGACGGTATACGAAAATATCTTTCCCTTACCATAATCCAACGGCGTAAATATGCACAGGCTGTGGATAAGGAAGGTGGATAATTTCGCACCTCAAATCCCTATTGAATTTGCTTGATTATACACAGCTGTAGAAAAATATCTTGAAAAATAAATCCTGTTTAACCTATAGATTTTGTATGGACTGAACCATAAACCCGGCAACAGGGTAATTTACAGGCAGTTACCTCCATTTTAAAGCAACCCGGGGGATGGAAAAATGCTGGATTGGGTAAAGAGGAACTTAAATCCTGTTTTAAACGGAAACTTTTCTGCATTTTTGCAAAGACAAGATTTAACCAAAACATGCAACAAACCATCTACCATCAGTTCACAGAGCGCAAAAAGGCGGGTAAAAAGTCTTTTGCAGTGCTGATTGATCCGGATAAAGTAGATGCCAATTCCATCAGCCAGCTGGTTCAGCTGGGTCTGGAAGCAAAAGTTGATTATTTCTTTGTGGGTGGCAGTCTGGTAATCTCCAGCCATTTAGATGAATGTATCCAACAAATCAAATCATCCTGCGATATACCGGTGGTATTATTCCCGGGCTCCCCGTCTCAGGTGAGCCGGTATGCCGATGCCTTGCTGTATCTTTCACTGATTTCCGGAAGAAATCCGGAATTACTGATCGGACAACATGTGATCAGTGCCCCTTTTGTAAAAAAGAGCGGTCTCGAAATCATGCCAACGGGTTATATGGTAATAGACGGAGGGGCTCCTACCACGGTTTCTTACATCTCCAATGCCACACCTATCCCCGCAGATAAAAATGAAATAGCCATGTGTACGGCTATGGCAGGAGAAATGCTGGGAATGAAGCTGATTTATATGGATGCAGGTAGCGGAGCAAAACGCCCTATTACCGAGCAGATGATCGAAAAAGTGGCCAAATACATTGATATCCCGCTGATAGTTGGCGGCGGCATTACAGAGCCGGAAAAAGCCTACCTGAACTGCAAAGCAGGAGCAGATGTGATTGTAGTAGGCAATGCCATTGAAAAAGACCTGAGCCTGATCAAAGAAATCAGCGATGCCGTTCATAGTGTTGCAACCGTTAATGCAGATTAAGCGTTTATCGTATACCTGTTTTACATTTTAGACGTCCAATTCCTCCTTTTACCGATTTATTTTTATCACTAATATTAATTGGACTGTTCAGCCACCCCCCCCTACTAATAGGGGGCATTTTCTTGTAGCAGGAAAACATTTTTAAGATTAATTTGTATCGGATATGTGGAGGTTGCCCGGTTTTTAAATCCACTTTGTATTATGCCCCATTATAACAAGTCTATAACAGCGGAAACCCAATCCACACCAGTGGATTACCTGTTTGTAGGCTCAGGCGCCTCCTCAACTCTCTTGATAATGAGTATGGAGCGCCGTGGTTTGTTAATAGGTAAAAAAGTGTTGGTAATGGATCCCGACGCTAAAACAAAAAATGACAAAACTTATTGCTTTTGGTGTGCTCCCGATGAGATGCACGCCTCAGAACTCAACCATTTGATCAGTTGCAAATGGAAGTATGTAAGTGTGAACAGGAACAAACCTGAATCACTCTTCCCTTTGCAATACATGCTCATACCCAGTTTAGCACTTTACAATGAACTGAACCGAATTACGGTTGAGTATGCTATACAGCGCAGGTATGAATCTGTATCAGAATTGAAAGCTGTCAAAAACGGAGTGGAAGTTCATACAGACAATGGCATTTGGTATTCCAAAACCGTATTCGACAGTCGTCCGGCAAATTACCTTGTTCCGAAAAAAAATGAAGTTCATTTACATCAATCCTTCATGGGTTATGTGATAGTTACTGAAACACCTGTACCAGATACAGAATGTATAGACCTGATGGATTTTGAAATTCCTCAGCAAGAACACACTCAGTTTATGTATGTTCTGCCCTATGACCGGTTTAAAATCTTGGTAGAACTAACGCGTTTTGGCCTGGAAGCCATTACACCTGAAGAAGCGGAACCATTGCTTACTCAATATATTTCTGAAAGGTTTGGGAAATTTAAAATTCTGGAGACTGAAACAGGTTGTATACCAATGACTACTGTTTCCAGGTCTGTTGATCATATACCCGGGGTGATAACCATCGGAGGAAGGGCTGGGGCTATAAAACCCAGTACAGGTTATGCGTTCAAAAACATGTTCCGGCATGCCGAAATATTGGCAGATTCCCTGAAAAAGGGTACAAAGCCATCCAGTATTTTTGTTCCTTCCCGGTTTTTATTTTATGATCGCCTGCTGTTATTGATTCTCGGCCGGCAGCCCACCATGGGCAAACCCATATTTCAGTCCTTATTCCAAAAAAACAAGACCCTGAATGTGTTGCGGTTTTTAGACGAAAAGACATCATTTTATCAAGACCTGCGTATATTATTCAGTTTACCCCTCCAACCTTTTTTAAAGGCATGGAGGTACGATACAATTATCAGATGCCGCAACCTGATTGCACCAATTTCCTTGTTAATACTTTCATTGGTCCTTTGGATCTTGCATAACACTGCAACCGATACTTTTAGCTGGGCTCAGCAGATCTTGTTGGCTTTAGGTTTGTTTTTTGTAGGGATCCCGCACGGCGCAGTAGACCACCTGATTGAAAGCGGCAATTTGCATTCACGCACCCGGCCCGGATTTATTATCAGCTACCTGGGTGCAGCTGCGGGCTATCTGTTGCTCTGGTTAATTCTTCCTACTATCGCACTCCTCTTTTTTCTTGTTTATTCTGCATGGCATTTTGGGCAAACAGATATACAGCAATGGCGTTTCCCAATTCACCGGCCTATTAAAAGTTGGGGCTGGGGTATGCTGCTTCTTGGCATTATCCTTTGTGGTCATTTGGTTGAAACCAACCAGATTCTAAGCAACATGAACACTTTATTAATACCACTGAATGATTTACAGGGGAAAACGGCAGGTATCGTATTGGCACTTGTGGCAATATTTTGGGCATTCCGGGAGCGCAGTCCCGCAATGCTGCTCAGTGCCTGCATGTTAGCAGTATGTATTCAACTTCCCCTGATTACCTCGTTTGGTTTGTATTTTTTAGGCCAGCACAGCCTGAATGGCTGGTCCCATTTAAAACAGGGCCTTAAAACAAATAATACAGCACTTTTCATGAAAGCAATTCCCTTCACAGCCGGGGCATTTCTGTTATTTGCAGTTATGTTGTATTGTCTGGAAAAAGAATGGCTGAACGCTTTTAAAGGACATTGGATAACCGCATTTTTTGTATTTATCTCCTGCATCAGTTTTCCGCATGTGATTGCAATGCATCAATTTTATAAAAAATCATTTAATTAAAAAAAATATTGCATTTTATTTCAGAAAAAACACTGAGGAACGTTAAAATCTGAACTTTTTTAATATATTGTTGTTAATTTTTCAATTGGAGCATGTCACCAATTCAAAAAACAGGGAGTAACTGAAAATCCATAAGAGTAAGATCAAAAAAAAAACCGTTTACAAATGGAACATTTGAAAATTGCAAGCGATAATTACGTAGCGTTTACGTTCTTTATCGGTACCATGGCCATGATGGCCGCATCAGTGTTTTTCTTTTTTGAGCTGAGTAACACAGCCCAAAAATGGAGGACTTCAGTTTTAGTTTCAGGATTAATCACTTTCATTGCAGCAGTTCACTACTACTACATGAGAGGCTACAATCTTGAAACAGGAGATTCTCCAACTTTTTTCAGATATGTAGACTGGATTCTTACAGTACCATTGATGTGTGTTGAATTCTACCTCATCACCAAAAAAGCTGGTGCAAAAATCGGATTACTCTGGAAACTGATTTTAGCTTCTCTGGTTATGCTTGTAACCGGTTATTTAGGTGAAACAGTTGACCGTGGTAACAGTGTTATCTGGGGAGTTGTTTCAGGAGCGGCCTATTTTTACATCGTGTACCTGGTTTGGTTTGGCGAAGTTTCCAAATTAGCTCAATCAGCTGGTCCGCAAGTAGCTAAAGCTACCCGTGTATTAGCCTGGTTTGTACTGGTTGGATGGGCTATTTATCCATTAGGATATATCTTAGGAACACCCGGTGGATTATTCGGAATGCAATTAGTGTCAGATCCTGCAGCTGCATCGCATGCTATGGATATTGTTTATAATATTGCCGACGCAATCAACAAAATCGGTTTTGGTTTAGTTATCTACTCTTTGAGCAGAAACGAAGACTAATTTCAACCTTTATAGTATCAATAAAAAGGGCGGGAGTGTTATATGCACTTCCCGCCCTTTTTATAACCTGAAATGTAACAGAAATGAACGAACAAATCAAGCAGTTAAGAAAGGTAATAGAACCGTTAAGACAAGACATCATCAATCACAAAATCTATGCTGCAATTAAAGACATCAACGACTTGAAAGTGTTTATGCAATACCACGTTTATGCGGTATGGGACTTTATGTCTTTACTCAAAACCCTGCAAAATAATTTAACCTGTACAACAGTTCCCTGGTTTCCAAAAGGGTCCGCCGACACCCGCCAGCTGATCAATGAAATTGTTGTAGGAGAAGAATCAGATAAAGGCCCGGACGGCAAAACAAAAAGTCATTTTGAATTATACCTGGAAGCCATGGAGCAATGCGGGGCAGATACCTCTCCAATTGAAGGCTTTATTGCTGCTTTAAAAAATACTGGCAACTTAGATACTTCTTTTTCAGCTTCCGGAACGCCCAAAGAAGCCCGGGACTTTGTTGACTTTACATTTAAAATAATAGGGACCAACAAAGATTATCTGCAATCTGCAATTTTCACTTTTGGCCGCGAAGACCTGATCCCGGGGATGTTTATTTCATTGGTCAACGACATACATAAAAACTTTCCGGATAGTATAACAATTTTTAAATATTACCTCGAGAGACATATAGAAGTAGATGGAGATCATCACAGCCATCTGGCAATACAAATGACCTCAAACCTCTGTGGAGTGAACGACCAATTCTGGAAAGAGGCGGAAGCAGCTACTATAGAATCCCTGAAAAAGCGTATAGCACTTTGGGACGGAGCTTACACAGAAATAATGGAAAGAACTGCTGGTGTAAATTGAAGCTGCCTGCGATGTTTTTGGGCTCAATAAATAGCACTTTCCGGCTTTACGGCATCATCAATATTATTTAACCGGTGAACAGCAAGTATGTTGTACATTTCTGAAAAAAATGACTGTAGCTGTTGTATTATTTGATGATTTTGAAACACTCGATGTATTCGGACCAGTAGAAATTTTCGGAAGACTAAAGTTGGATTACCAGATTTTATTTTGCTCACAAAATGGCGGATTGGTAAAAAACAATCATGGCGTATCCATACAAACAGAAAGCCTGGAACATCTCCAAAACGGAACAGATATTTTTCTCATACCCGGCGGATATGGAACCAGAATAGAAGTGGACAACGTATTTTTAATTGATCAGATAAGGGCCATTTCCTTATTAAGTAAATATGTACTCACTGTTTGTACAGGAAGTGCCTTACTGGCTAAAACAGGGCTTTTAGACGGCAAAAAGGCCACTTCCAACAAAATTGCTTTTAACTGGGTGATTACCCAGGGAGAAAAAGTTCAATGGATCCCAAAAGCACGCTGGACCAAGGATGCAAACTATTACACATCTGCCGGAGTTAGTGCCGGAATGGATATGACCCTGGGCTTTCTGAATGACCTTCATGGAATTGATTTTGCCAGAAAAGTGGCTCAGGAGATCGAATATAGCTGGGTGGAGAATATGGAAGAGGATCATTTTTATAAACCACCAATAATTGAATGATTCAGCAAATCCGTAACTTCAGTTACTAGTGTGAATTGTATGAAAAAGTTGCTGTTTTTTATATCCCTACTTCTGTCAATAACTATATCGTTGAATTACGGGTAAAGCTGGCGCCGACCCTAAATACCTCAAAATTAATTAAACAGTATGTTTAAAAAAATAACCGGTATTGTTTTCCTCTTATGGCCTGTACTGTTGATTGCACAGCAAAGAGGAAGAGCAAGAGACTTTGGCATTCAGATCGGGGTAATGCCTACCGGCAAACTGAATAGTATAACAGATGTTGCCGGGGTTCGGGTAGGACATACAACTTTACATAAAGGAACCAGTATCCGAACTGGTGTAACTGTGATCATACCACATGAAGGCAACCTGTTTCAGCAAAAAGTTCCCGCCGCAGTATATACAGGCAATGGATTTGGGAAATTAGCAGGCAGTACACAAATCAATGAACTTGGCAACCTCGAAACGCCGATTGCATTAACCAATACACTCAATGTTTCTACAGCAATGGATGCATTGATCGGCTATACACTTCAGCAAAAAGAAAATGAAAAAATCAGTTCAGTTAATGCTGTTGCAGGAGAAACCAATGACGGCTTTTTGAATGATATCCGCGGCCGGCATTTAACCAAAGAAGATGTTTTATCAGCATTAAATAATGCAGATACAGCAATGGTGGAAGAGGGTGCAGTTGGAGCAGGAACCGGAACGGTCTGTTTTGGGTTCAAGGGTGGTATTGGCAGTTCTTCCCGCAAGCTACCGGCAAGCCTGGGTGGTTATACAATAGGTGTATTGGTTCAATCCAATTTCGGAGGCGTATTACAAATTGATGGTATTTCGGTAGGTGAAACACTGGGCAAATTCAGTTTCAGTAACCAGTTACTGAATAATGTGGACGGCTCATGCATGATTGTATTGGCTACTGATGCCCCCATTGATCACCGAAACCTGTTACGTCTGGCAAAGCGGGCCATGCTGGGTTTGGGGAAAACCGGCGGTATCGCTTCTAATGGAAGTGGCGACTATGTAATTGCCTTTTCAACAGCAACGGATCTTCGCATTGCCCATGAAGAAAAAAATAAAGTGGTCAACAGACCGCTGCTGGAAAACGATGAAATGTCTCCTTTATTTATGGCCACAATAGAAGCAACCGAAGAAGCCATCATCAATTCATTATTTGCCGCCAAAACGATCACAGGAAAAGAAGGCAATACGGCCGAAGCACTTCCGCTGAATCGGGTGTTACCACTTTTAAATAGAACTAAAACCCGGGAAAAATGAGCAATATCTATTCCAGTATTAATGGCACCCTTGTTCCTGCACAGACAGCTTCTGTATCTATAGCGGATCTTTCCATACAACGCGGCTATGGAATTTTTGATTATTTCAGAACGATCAATCACCAACCGGTATTTCTGGAAGAACACCTTAACCGTTTTTATCATTCTGCCAAAGTGATGCACCTGAATGTGGAAATGAACCACGGGCAATTAAAAAAAATTATACAGGAACTGATCCTAAAAAACAATTTGCCCGATTCAGGAATAAGGATAACGCTGACTGGTGGCTATTCGGCAGATGGCTATCAGATAGCCTCCCCTAATTTACTCATCACACAATCTGCCTTTCAGTACAACAACGATAATTTCAACAAAGGTATCCGGCTAATTACTTACGAACACCAGCGTCAGTTGCCGCAGGTAAAAACCATCGATTACCTGAAAGCAATATACCTGCAGCCATTCATTAAAGAACATCAGGCCGACGATGTGCTTTATCATTTCCGGAATGAAGTTTGCGAATGTCCCAGAGCCAATTTTTTTATCGTAAATGATCAGCAGCAAGTGGTCACTGCTTCCAATAATATTTTAAGGGGTATCACCAGAGAGAAAGTGCTGGGACTCAGAGAATTCAACACTAAAGAAGCCATAATTACAACGCAGGATCTTTTAACTGCCAGAGAAGCCTTCATGACCAGCACTACGAAAAATATTTTACCGGTTCTGGAAATTGATGGCAGAATCATTGGAAATGGAAGGCCGGGAAAGATTTCAACCGAAATTTTCCGGAAAATCCTTGCCCTGAAAGGAGAGGCAGAATAGCCTGCCTGTATATAGTAAAAGAGCTGGCTTACAGGAAATACACACTTAATTCAGTAAAATCCAGCATCCTTTCAAGACCATATTAAGTTATTATTTTAAGGTTGAAAAAAACGTGACATGTTTGTGATATGGATAAATTATCCGAAGAAAATGACATAAAAAACATACAACCAGATCCTTCCCGCAGTAACTTTGCATAATAGCCGTACTGGCAATTTTTACAGATGGATACCAGAATGAACTGGCACAGTTTAAGCATTCAGCAAACCTTTGAGTTGATGAATGCCAACCGGCAGGGTTTAACCACCAGCGTTGCGGAGAAAAAACTATTGGACATTGGTCTCAATGAATTACCGGAAAGTAAAAAGAAAACCGCAATTGCTATTTTTTTTTCGCAGTTTAAAGATCTGATGATTTTAATATTACTGGCTGCTGCTTTTGTTGCCGGGCTTATTGGAGATATTACAGATGCCCTGGTAATACTTTTCATTGTATTCCTTAATGCTTTAACCGGATTTTTTCAGGAATACCGTACCGAAAAAGCACTTACTGCTATAAAAAAAATGACGATTACACTCGCAAGAGTTTTACGGAACGGGAGCAGTATTCAACTTCCGGCAACTCAGCTTGTGCCCGGAGATATAGTTGTGTTGGAGGCAGGCAATGCAGTACCGGCAGATATCCGCATCATAGAAGCTGTTCAGTTAAAAATTGATGAATCAGCACTAACTGGTGAATCAGAACCTGTAGATAAATGCACTTACCCCCTTGAAGCAAAAAACCCACCGCTAGGCGATAAAAAAAATATGGCTTTCAAAGGTACTTTTATTAGTTACGGAAGAGGTACAGGTATTGTGATTGCCACCGGGATAAAAACAGAACTTGGTCGTATAGCCAGCATGTTGCAGGAAGATGAAGCCCCAACTCCGCTTCAGCAGAGGATGGCAGCATTTGGAAAAAATATATCACGGATGGTCTTTTTGCTTTGCAGCATTTTTTTTATTTCCGGTTGGCTGAGGGGTGAAGATGCATTAACAGTGCTGCTCACGAGCATTTCTCTGGCTGTTGCTGCAATTCCTGAGGCTTTACCGGCTGTTATCACTATATCTCTGGCACTCGCAGCAAAAAGAATGTTACAGGTTAAAAGTCTTATCCGAAAACTGCCTGCAGTAGAAACGCTGGGTTCTGTTTCTTATATCTGTACCGATAAAACCGGCACCCTTACTGAAAACAGAATGTATCTGGAGGAACTGTTCATAAATAATCATCTCTATGGCCGGAAAGAGCTGAACAGAATAATGCATCTGCCAGAAGCAAACCTCTTACTTCAGGCTTTTGCGTTAAATAATGATGCGGTTGTTGAAAATGATCAGAAAATCAAGGGAGACAGCACTGAAATTGCATTACTGGAAGTAGCATTGGAACAGCAAATAGATATTTCAAAATGGCCGAGAGTTGGTGAAATAGCATTTGATGCTACCCGGAAATTAATGACCACCTTTCATAGCCATGATCAACAGATTATTTCTTTCACAAAAGGAGCTCCTGATATTTTATTGAAACGCTGCAGCAATGCAGATGAAGTGTTCCTGCTGAAACAGATAGATGCAATGGCAATAAAAGGCCATCGGGTAATGGGTTTTGCCTATAGGTACTGGAATGAAATTCCTGTAACCATGGATAGCCAGACACATGAAACCAACCTGCAGTTTCTAGGGCTGACCGGTATAACAGATCCTCCCCGAAAAGAAGTCTATGAAGCAATTGCACAATGCCGGGAAGCAGGGATTACTCCGGTTATGATTACCGGCGATCATTTACTTACTGCAAAAAGTATTGCTGAAAGAATTGGAATTTTAAAAGAGCCCAACGACCGTATTGTCGGCGGTCAGGAACTCTCGGCAATGGACCCGGATCAATTTCTGAATGAAGTAGAAAACATCAGGGTTTATGCGCGCGTTTCACCAGAACAAAAATTACAAATAGTAAAAGCACTGCAACAAAAAGGCCACTTTGTAGCCATGACCGGCGATGGGGTAAACGATGCTCCTTCTTTAAGACGAGCCAATATAGGTATTGCGATGGGCATAACAGGTACAGATGTGGCCAGAGAAGCCGCGCACATGATTCTGCTAGATGATAATTTCTCAACCATCATGAAGGCAGTTAGCGAAGGCAGAAGGGTTTATGACAATATCCTGAAGTTCATTAAGTTCCTGATGACCTCCAATCTGGGGGAGTTATTAACAATAGTAATAGGACCCTTGATCGGATTACCGGTAGCCCTGCTTCCGATACATATACTTTGGATCAATCTGGTGTCGGATGGACTTCCTGCCATTTCCCTTTCTTTTGAAAAAGCAGAAAAAGGTATAATGAAAAGGCCCCCACGACCTGTTAACCAATCTGTTTTTGCTGAGGGAATGGCTACGCATATCATTTGGGTGGGTATTTTTATGGCAGCAATCTCATTGTCAATTCAGGGCTGGGCATTAAAAAACGGCTTACACTGGCAGACCATTGTTTTTAATGTGATGTGTATTGCGCAACTTGGCCATGTACTCGCCATCCGCTCAAAAAGTTCCTCATTTTCCCGGTTGGGCATTTTACAGAATAGTCAACTCATAATTGCCATTCTGTTTACCTTACTGCTTCAACTGATGGTCACCTACTCTCCTTACTTACAGCCAGTTTTTAAAACAGAATCCCTAACGCTAAAGGAGTTCATTATAGTAGCAGTTATATCCTCACTGGTGTTTTTTGTAGTGGAAGCTGAAAAAATATTTTTACGAAACCGTAAAAGTTAAAAAGCATAAACTGATGTACCTTTAGAACAATTGAGTAACCACCTACTTCAATAAGCATGAAGCCCGCTAAAAGCACTCCTAATAAATTTATGCGATTCTGGAAAAAACTGGGACCGGGTCTTATTACCGGCTCCAGTGATGATGACCCGTCAGGAATTGCCACTTACTCTCAGGCCGGGGCGGCTTTTGGCCTGACCACTTTATGGACCGCTTTGATCACATTTCCACTGATGGCTGCTATACAGGAAATGTGCGGAAGAATAGGACTTGTTACAGCACAGGGACTTACAGGAACGCTTAAAGCGCATTATCCCAGGGCAGTATTGTACCTCATGCTGCTTTTTAGTTTCCCGGCAATTGTAATGAATATTGGTGCCGATATCGCCGGCATGGGTGCAGTAGGACATTTGTTGTTCCCAACTATTCATCCAACTTTTTTTAGTGTATTGTTTACCCTCATCCTGTTGATTTCAATGATCTATTTCCCTTACCAGAAGATTGCTGCCGTATTAAAATATCTCTGTATTGTTTTATTCGTTTACCTCTTTATCCCGTTTTTATACAAACAAGACTGGTGGCAGATCATAAAATCAACCATCATACCATCCATTTCACTGAATAAAGAATTTCTGGCCATCCTAGTTGGTATTCTGGGTACTACGATCTCGCCTTATCTTTTCTTCTGGCAGGCCACAATGGAAGTAGAGGAGCTAAAACAAAAACAGAAAAAAAAGCAACTGATGGTAAATAAAAAAATCATCTCTGAAATGAAAAAAGATGTAGACATTGGTATGCTCTTTTCTAACATTGTGATGTTCTTTATCATACTTACTACAGGTACTGTTTTATTTAATGCAGGCATTCATAAGATTGACACCGTAGAACAGGCGGCAGAAGCATTAAAACCATTGGCAGGAAACTCTGCGTATATCCTTTTTGCGGCTGGTGTGATAGGAACAGGATTACTGGCCATCCCTGTTCTGAGTGGATCACTCTCGCATATTTTCTGCGAAACTTTTGGGTGGAAAGAGGGGCTTGATAATAAATTTAACGAGGCAAGACCATTTTATACCATTATTGCTATTTCATTGCTACTGGGGCTTTCGTTGAGCTATATTGGTATCAGCCCTGTAAAGGCGTTACTCTATTCCGCTATTTTGTACGGACTGACCGCACCTGTTCTGATTGCCATTATCCTGCACATTTGCAATAACAAAAAAGTAATGGGACAATTTACCAATAGTAAAAAATCAAATTTTTTTGGAATAGCCGCTTTGATTCTTATGAGCTTTGCTGCTATTGCGCTTATCTATTTTCAATTAACCGAAATACAAACTTCTAAATAGATTTTAAATGGCAGTTGAGCATTTTAATATTAAGGGACTTACGTCCGGAGAAGTGATCAGTGCCAGGGCAACATACGGTCATAATAAACTGGAGTATAAAAAAGAGAATGGATTTTTAGATGCAGTTAAATCCCTGGCAAAAGAGCCAATGGTAACATTGTTACTTGTTGCATCCGTAATCTATTTTGTAAGCGGGGAAACCGGTGATGGCCTTTTTTTAGCATCCGCCATTATTCTGGTGGCCACCATTTCTTTGTACCAGGATTCCAGAAGCAGAAATGCATTGGAAAAATTAAAAGATTTTACCCAGCCAACCTGTACGGTTATCAGAAACGGCAATACGGAACAGATAAAAACAGAGGATCTGGTAATCGGGGACTGCCTGATGATGGAGGAAGGTGTATCGATTGCCGCTGACGGCGAAATCATCCATTCCAACGATTTCTCGGTGAACGAATCCATCCTTACCGGAGAATCATTTACGGTTTATAAAGATGCCGGTAAAGAAGATAACCTGGTTTTCAGGGGAACAACGGTTGGAAGTGGCCTTGCCATTGCGCGGGTTATTGCAGTAGGCAATGAAACCCGTTTGGGGAAAATCGGCAAAAGCCTGGAAAGTATTGAGGAGGAATCTACGCCACTTGAAAAGCAGATCACTCATTTTGTTAAACTAATGGTATCTGTTGGTGCGGTAGTTTTTGTAATTGTGTGGGCCATCAACTATTTTAAAACATACAATGTATTAGATAGCTTATTAAAAGCCCTGACGCTTGCAATGAGTATTTTACCGGAAGAGATACCGGTAGCGTTTACCACATTCATGGCACTGGGCGCATGGCGGTTGATGAAAATGGGCATTGTGGTTAAGCAAATGAAAACAGTGGAAACGCTGGGGAGTGCAACAGTGATCTGTACAGATAAAACAGGCACGCTGACGGAAAACAAAATGAGTCTGGCTCAGTTTTTCACCCTTTCTAACAATACAATTTCGGAGGCAACTGCCCAGCTGAATGATGAAGAAAAATTACTTATCCGGATGGCAATGTGGGCCAGTGAACCCATCCCTTTCGACCCGATGGAACAGGCATTGCACAGCAGCTACAAATCCTTATTCCCCAATGACGAGCGGCCTGACTATAAAATGATCCACGAATACCCATTAGGAGGCAAGCCCCCGATGATGACTCATTTGTTTGAGAATGCCAAGGGTGATAGAATCATTGCTGCTAAAGGAGCCCCTGAAGCGCTGATGAATATTTCCGGATTAACAGCCGATGAAAAGGAACAGATAGAAGCAGCCATTGCAACAATGACGATCGAAGGATATCGGGTATTGGGGATAGCAACTACTAACTTTACCGGGAACGATTTTCCGGAGGAACAACAGCAGTTTAATTTCAGTTTCAAGGGGGTCATTGCCTTTTATGATCCACCCAAACACAATATCCAGGCTGTACTGGAAGGATTCTATGCAGCAGGCATGTCGGTTAAAATAGTAACGGGCGATAATGCAGCCACTTCCGTCTCCATTGCCAGACAAATTGGATTCAGAGGGTATGAGCACAGTTTAACAGGGGATGAACTAATGCAGTTACAAGACGGAGAACTGGAAGAGAAAGTACAAAAAACCATGCTTTTCACCCGCATGTTTCCGGAAGCGAAACTAAAAATCATTAATGCACTGAAGGCAAAGAATGAAATTGTAGCCATGACCGGTGACGGGGTAAATGATGGCCCTGCATTAAAAGCTGCACACATCGGAATTGCCATGGGAAAGAAAGGAACAGAAATTGCCAAACAGGCCGCCTCTTTAATACTGATGGAAGATGATCTTTCTAAAATGCTGGAAGCCGTTGCAGTTGGCAGAAAGATTTATACTAATCTGAAAAAGGCAATTCAGTATATTATCTCAATCCACATACCGATTGTATTAACTGTTTTTATACCCCTGGCGCTAGGGTGGATCTATCCGAATATATTTACTCCGGTACACGTGATATTTCTGGAATTGATCATGGGCCCTACCTGTTCCATTATTTATGAAAATGAGCCGATGGAAAAGAACACCATGATACAGCAACCAAGACCCTTGAGTACTACCTTCTTTAACTGGAAGGAACTTACCACCAGTATTATTCAGGGGTTGGCTATTACAGCCGGAACATTATTTGCCTATCAGTATAGCATACAGCAAGGCTTTAACGAGTCGCATACCCGTACAATGGCCTTCACTGTTCTGATTGCAGCCAATATCATTCTTACGCTGGTTAACAGGTCCTTTTACTACTCTGTATTAACTACGCTGAGGTATAAAAACAATCTGGTATTACTGATCATTGCCATTACGGTAGCCATCACTGGTTTACTGTTGTATATACCGGTCCTGGCCCAGTTCTTTAAATTTGTACCGCTTAACCCTGCAGAACTTTTCATTAGCATTGGCATCGGCTTTGTTTCTGTAATCTGGTATGAAATTATCAAATGGCTAAAACGAAATAAGAAATAATCAAATGACCTATAAAATACTTTTCAAAAAAACAGCCTCTCTTCTGTTGCTGATCTTCATTTCAACACTTTCAAATGCACAACCCAAGGATATCGGAAACTGGTTTATTTATTTTGGCAACCAATCTATCAGTAAAAAATGGAATTGGTGGAATGAAGTACAATACCGCAATTATAATATTGCTGGCGACCTGGAGCAATTAATGCTCAGAACAGGCATAGGATACAATCTTACGGAGAATAACAATAATATACTCCTGGGCTATGCACACATTGTTTCCGAGCCCTATATAACGGGAACATCTAATAAATTACATACATCAGAAAACAGGATATACCAGCAGTTTATTACCAGACAACGTTTCGGAAGAATTCACATGCAACACCGGTACAGGATGGAAGAAAGATTTTTAAGTAATGGTGATTTTAAAACCCGTTTCCGGTATTTCTTATCCGTGAATATCCCATTGAATAAAACGGAGATCATAAAAAATAGTTTTTACCTGTCCATCTACAACGAGATCTTTCTAAACTTTAAAAGCCCGGTTTTCGATAGAAACCGGGCCTATGGTGCTGTAGGGTATGCCATCAGTAACCAACTCAGGATAGAAACAGGCGTCATGTACCAGTTGTTTGAAACAAGCAACAGACCGCAGTTTCAGATAGTATTTATGAATAACCTGCCATTACACAAGTAGAATAAAATCTATTGTTACAGATGGGGCTAATAGAATTGCAAATATCACCTATACAAAAATGATCGCATCCGGTTCATGTACCAACTGAGTTGTTATCAGGGCCTCACAATAATATAAAAGCCCGGCAAGGAATTCCTTGCCGGGCTTTTTGTATTAAGCTGGTTATCTTAATGCACTTACATCTACCCGTGAAGGCGTTTCTTTTCCGCTTACAATGCCCCTTGCACTCAGCGCAACAGACTTAATGATCTGTGTCATATTGGGGATATTCAGGGTCCCTATTTCATCAGACAACTGGTGATAATTGGCTTCGCTGTCCATCTTGGAAGTAGAAATGGTATGAGCCGGAACTCCTAATCTGGCAAGCGTTGCATTGTCTGAACGATAAAATAATTGCTGGTCGGGATAAGGATCCGGATAAAAATTAAAACCGGTTCCGCTTAAATTCTTTTGCAGAATCTGCCCCATGTCTGTTTTTTCGTAGCCGGTAATATAGGCACTGTTGGTGCCCCATTTGCTTTCGGTACCAATCATCTCAATATTAAACATGGCTTTTACTTCTGCCGGATTAAACTGTCTGGAAAAATAGCTTGCCCCAAAGCCCCCGATTTCTTCTGCAGTAAACGCAGCAAATACCAGCGTACGCTCATTATTATTCAATGTACTGTAATACTTTGCCAATAACATCATGGCTGTTGTTCCTGCCGCATCATCATTCGCACCGTTATAGATAGAATCATTATTGACTGCTTTTTTACTGTTGACCCCTAAATGATCATAATGGCCGGAGAAGATCACATATTCATTGGGCAGACTTTTGCCAGGCAGTATACCTACCACGTTGGCCAGCGGCTGTTCCTGAATATCGTGCCTGGCCTGAATGGCATACACTTTAGGATCCTGTGTGGTTAATATGAATACTACCGATTTATCTGATTGAAACATTTGCGATTTCATTTGCACCAGTCTACCGAAATTTGCTGCAAAGGAAGTATCTACCAATACTATTGCATTTCTGGAGAGGTTGCTGTATTTACGTGCTTCACCAAAAAAATTAGCTCCTTTTGCAATGCGAATCACTTCATAACCGTCTGCTTCATTAATAACTAAATCGGGTTTACAGGTTATGGCTACAATACTTTTCGTATCTGCAGGTATTCCATCTAAAGTGGCAGAAGCACTGATGAATTTAGCCTTGATCATTTTAAAGGATTGCAGAAAATTGCCGTCCTTATTCAATGGCTGCAGATTACTTTTTTTAAATTCTCCGGCAATAAATGCGGCTGCTTTGTCTATGCCTCTGGTGAATGTTCTGCGACCTTCCATATCGTCTGCAGATAATATTTTTTCTATTCTTTCCACTTCGGAAGCAGTTATGATTGCATCCATATTCTGTGCAGCCAATCCTTTAAAAGAAACGAGTGCTACTATAGCAATAACTATTTTTTTCATCATAAAAATTTATCCGGAATTTAATTTAGGGACCGTATTAATAAAATCAGTTTTACTGCAATGTGTTTTGCTGAATTGTTTATTGCCTAAAGACTCATCATCTCTTTGAACTTAACCGTCTGCCTGCGGCTTACTTCAATTTTCTCGCCACCCTTAAGATCAAGCAGCAGCCCCCCGTTAAAGTAGGGTTCGATTTTTTCTATCCAGCGAAGATTAATAATATGTTTCCGGTTGGCACGGAAGAACATACGGTCATCCAGTCTTTCCTCCAATGCATTCAGTGATTTCAGGATCAGCGGTTTATTGGTACCAAAGAATACCTTGGCATAGTTGCCCACACTTTCAAACAGGCGGATCTCACCAAGCTTTACAAACCAGCAGCGCTCTCCATCCTTAACAAACACCTGATCATGTTCTGTTAACGGACCTCGGTTACCGCCCGAAATGCCAATGCTTTCCTTAAATATCTCTGCCTGTAATTTCTGTATGGCATCTGATAATCGTTTGGGTTCA
The DNA here is from genome assembly GCA_943325035.2 of Sphingobacterium thalpophilum. Classification (GTDB taxonomy): domain Bacteria; phylum Bacteroidota; class Bacteroidia; order Chitinophagales; family Chitinophagaceae; genus Sediminibacterium. Next base: position 29,772 of record CALPNW020000010.1, read on the forward strand.
ATCGGCTTCAGCAAATAGTCCAACGCGTTCACTTCAAATGCTTTGATGGCATATTCATCATAAGCGGTGGTGAATATTACTTTGGGAGCCCTCTCTACTTCGGCCAGCAGATCAAACCCGGTTTTGCCAGGCATCTGTATATCCAGAAAAATAAGATCCGGATTCAATAATTCGATTTTCTCTATACCATCATCCACGTTGGCAGCCTCTTCAATTACTTCAATATCCCCATGATCCTGAAGCAGCTTCTTCAATTCATTACGGGCAAGCCTTTCATCATCAATAATAATTGCCTTGATAGCCATGTGAAATTTTTATTTAAGCTGAAGCCTGCACTTCCTGCACAGGCAAAATAATTGTTGCTTCTACCAGATTATTACCCTTATCAATAATATTAAAGTGTGCTTTTGTACCAAACAATAATTTCAACCGGTTACGGGTACTGCTGATACCAAAACCTTCCGCATTGTCTGAACTATCCAGACTACCCGTATTCTGAATGATCAATTCATGGTGATTATCGCGGTAAACAGAAATGATTTTAACCACTCCCCCGTTTTTCTGCTTACCTATTCCATGTTTAATGGCATTCTCCACCAGCGTCTGCACCATCATCGGCGGAACCGGCTGGTCTAATGTATCCTCATCTATATCATACTCCACTTTCAGGCGGTCTTCGAAACGGATATGTTCCAGTGCCAGGTAATCTTTTACTATGTTCAGCTCTCTTTCAAATGGCACAGTGGTTAGTTTTTCGGACTGCATACTGCTGCGGAGTATATTACTCAGTTCGGTAATAGCAGTTCTGGCGCGGGTAGGATTTTCATCAACCAGTGCCCGTATGCTATTGAGCGCATTAAAAATGAAATGAGGATTAATATGAGATTTGATGGTATTTAATTCTAATTCCTTCACCAGGCTTTCCAGCTTTACCTTCTGAATTTCTGTTTTGGTGCCAAGTTCAATATAATGCCACAGATAATAGATAGAGACCCATACCAGTATCAGTGGGGAATCGGATACCAGATTCACTAAAAACCGCTTCTCTACCGAAACCTTTATTTTGGGATTGTATAAATGAAGCCATTCAGCCAAAGCACTATTGGTCAGGTTGAACAGAACCAGAATACTTAAGAGCACCACCGTTAACAGCCACCATTTTTTGGAAAGTGCCGGTGGAAGTAAGCCCAACGCCTTGATCAGTTCCCGGAGGATATGGGTAAAAAAAAGCCCTGAAATGATGATTACCAGCAACTTAGGGTAGAAAATGCTATTGATCTTACTATCAAACACAAAGGCAAAAAATACCATAGTCAACCCGTACAGCAACCAACCTCCCAGGTGGCACCACCAATACAAAACTTCCTTTTTCTGGTTTCTCATCTGTTCCAAATATAAAAAAAGCAATAGCCCAACAATGCATAATTGGGATTAAAGGCAAAATCAGCGTCTATCTGGCACAAAATAATGTTTTTAACTACCGAACCTTCCTTTTTATCGGATGTTCTACTGATATAGGAGTGCTTTCAGCCCCAAAACCGTATTTTTACACCCTAAATAAAAGCTTACATGGAGTTTATTGCCGGCCCCCTGTTACAAAATATCAACAGCCCAGAAGATCTCAAGAAGATGGGCAGAGAACAACTGCATCAGGTATGTGACGAATTACGCCAGTATATTATTGATGTAGTAAGCGTTCATGGCGGGCATTTTGCCGCCAGCCTTGGCGTGGTGGAACTTAGCGTTGCCTTGCATTATGTTTATAATACCCCATATGATCAGCTGGTTTGGGATGTAGGCCATCAGGCTTACGGACATAAAATTCTTACCGGAAGAAGGGATAATTTTTCTACCAACAGAAAATACAAGGGTTTAAGTGGGTTTCCAAAGCGTTCCGAAAGTGAATATGATACTTTTGGCGTTGGACACTCTTCTACCTCTATTTCCGCAGCACTGGGTATGGCGATGGCTGCCAAATACAGGGGAGAGAACAGAAAGTCGGTAGCAGTCATCGGAGACGGGTCTATGACCGCAGGAATGGCTTTTGAAGCAATGAACCATGCAGGTGTGGCCGACAGTGACGTGCTGATTATCCTGAACGATAACCGCATGAGTATCGACCCCAATGTAGGTGCACTGAAAGAATACCTGACCGATATCAGCACTTCTCCCACTTATAACAAAGTAAGAGATGAGATCTGGAACCTGATGGGCAAATTGCCGATCGGAAAAAATTTCAGCCGTGAAATGGCCAGTAAACTGGAAGCCGGCATGAAAGGCATGGTCAGCAAAAGCAGCAACCTGTTCGAGGCCTTGCAACTGCGTTATTTTGGGCCTATCGATGGTCATAATATCAGCAATCTGGTTGATACCTTAAAGGACCTGAAAGAAATGCCCGGACCTAAAATTCTGCACATCATCACCGTAAAAGGAAAGGGATATGCACTGGCAGAAAAGGACCAGACCAAGTGGCATGCACCAGGGCTTTTTGACAAAGTAACCGGAGAGATTTTTAAGAAAAAAATTGATGCCCCCCAGCCTCCAAAATACCAGGACGTTTTTGGACATACCATTATAGAACTGGCAGAAGCCAATGATAAAATCATGGGCGTTACCCCTGCTATGCCAAGCGGATCTTCACTCAAATTCATGATGGAGAAAATGCCTCACCGTGCTTTTGATGTAGGTATTTGTGAACAACATGCAGTTACGGTGAGTGCCGGAATGGCCACCCAGGGATTAAGGGTTTTCTGTAACATCTACTCTTCATTCATGCAACGCGCTTACGACCAGGTAGTGCATGATGTTGCCATACAAAAATTACCGGTAGTGCTTTGTCTGGACCGTGCCGGATTGGTGGGAGAAGACGGACCTACACACCATGGCTGTTATGACATTCCTTACATGCGCTGTATACCCAATATGGTCATCAGCTCACCGATGAATGAAAAAGAATTGCGTAACCTCATGTATACCGCGCAGCTCGATAAAAACAGTTATCCTTTTGTGATCCGTTATCCAAGGGGGGAAGGTGTTATGCCGGAATGGAAAACGCCTTTCGAAGAACTGCCGATAGGCAAGGGCAGAAAACTGAAAGATGGAAAGGACATTGCCATTCTTAGTTTTGGCCATCCGGGCAATTTTGCACAAACAGCTATCCGGAATCTGAGAACAGAAGGAATAGACCC
>CALPNW020000011.1 GCA_943325035.2 Sphingobacterium thalpophilum
ATGAGCAATACAATGATCTATGAAGGAAATGCCACCAGGGCCCACTTAAAAGGAGAGGTTAAACTAACTACCGGTCTGGCATTTATGAACGAAGTTATTTTTGATTCCCATTTCGAAAAAAGAGGCCGTTTTGCCAGACTTGCGCAAGCGGTATCTGCTAATCCATCCTGCATTGGTATTGGTCTTGGTGAGGATACCGGCATGCTGATAAAGCATGGCAATCAAATGGAAGCGATAGGCAGCGGGCTGGTAATTATTGTGGATGGACATGATATCAAACACAGTAATATGGCAGATATTCCCGAAGGAAATCCGTTAAGTATAGAAAATCTGCGGGTTCATTTCTGCGCAAAGGGAAATGGTTATCTGGTAATGGAAAGATCCTTTGTTGAACTGATGGGAACTTCTACCACGCCGGTAATGACCGATATCTATTAATGCATTAGCCACCTGTTTAATAAAAAGAAAAAAATATTGTATGAATAAACTGATTCTGCTCGCACTCTTTGTTGCTTCAATGATTTTGATGTCGTTTAATTTCAACAAAAAACGCAAGGTGATCTTCTTTGGAGATTCAGTTACACAGATGGGTGCAAATCCGGGTGGTTATATCCGATTGATGGAAGAGCTGCTTGTAAAAGAAGGGGTGGCTGATCAGTATGAACTGGTAGGTGCAGGAATAGGTGGCAATAAGGTTACGGATCTTTATCTGCGCATGGAAAATGATGTACTGAATAAATCTCCGGAAATAGTGGTAATATATATTGGCATCAATGATGTATGGCACAAGCGTACACACGGTACAGGTACTGATTATCCGAAGTTTGCTCAGTTTTATGAAGCCATTGTAAAGAAATTACAAACTGCCGGAATTAAAGTAGTGCTGTCTACACCATCTGTAATCGGGGAACGCTACGACCAGTCTAATGAGCAGGATGGTGAACTGAATATGTACAGTAACTGGATCAGAAATTTTGCAAAAAACAATGGCCTGCCGCTGGTAGACCTGAGAGCTGCTTTTACTGGATATGAAACTGCCAATAACCCCGCTAATGAGGAAAAAGGTATACTCACGCTGGACCGCGTTCACCTCAATGCAAAGGGTAATCAGTTTGTAGCTGAAGAGTTCTGGAAAGTGCTGAATACGGTTAAATAGTTTTTTTTAAAAGCTATACCGCCTTCACTAAAAAATAATTCTTCTTGCCTTTCTGAACCAGTAAATATTTGTTCTGCAGTAAGTCTGTTGCATCAACAGTTATTTTATCGGCACTCAATTTTATTTTATTGATAGAAACACCACCGGCCTGCAGTAATTTTTTTGCTTCTCCTTTGCTTGGGGTAATAGCCGTATCTGCTAAGAAGCTGATCAGGTCGTAGCCCGCATCTAGTGATGAACGCTGAATTTCAGCCGTGGGCACTCCGTCCATTACCTGTAACAATTGTTTTTCATTCAGGCTGGCCAGCACTTCTGTAGCGGCATTGCCAAATAATATTTCGGACGCTTTCACGGCAAAATCATAATCTTCCCGGCTGTGAACAAAGCAGGTAATTTCTTCGGCCAGTTTTTTCTGTAATGCTCTTGCATGCGGGGCGGTCGTATGTTCTGCAATCAGTGTTTCAATTTCTTCTGTAGACAACAAAGTGAATATTTTGATCCATTTAGTAGCATCTTCGTCGCTGGCGTTTAACCAGAACTGGTAGAACTGATAAGGGGATGTTTTCTCCGGATCCAGCCATACATTTCCTTTTTCTGTTTTACCAAACTTGCCTCCGTCTGCTTTGGTAATTAAAGGGCAGGTGAACGCAAAAGCTTCTCCGCCTGCTTTTCTGCGGATCAGTTCTGTGCCGGTAACAATATTACCCCACTGGTCACTGCCTCCCATCTGCAGTTTGCAGTTTTTATTTTTGTAGAGCCAGTAAAAATCATACCCCTGCACCAGCTGATAAGTGAACTCGGTGAAACTCATACCGGTATCACCTTCCAGCCGCTTCTTCACACTGTCTTTACTCATCATATAATTCACCGTAATATGCTTGCCTACATCACGGATGAAATCAAGGAAACTGATGTCTTTAAACCAGTCATAGTTATTCACCATTTCTGCTTTATTGACCTTGTCGGAATTGAAATCCAGGAATTTAGACAATTGCTTACGAACGCCTGCCTGGTTGAATTGCAGCACTTCTTCGCTCAATAAATTTCTTTCTTCGCTTTTGCCGCTCGGATCGCCCACCATCCCGGTAGCTCCGCCAACCAGTGCATAAGGCTTATGGCCGGCTTTCTGTAAATGCACCAACAGCAAAATAGGAACCAGACTTCCGATATGTAAACTATCTGAAGTAGGATCAAATCCAATATATCCCGAAACCATTTCTTTGGCCAGTAATTCCTCTGTGCCAGGCATAATATCCTGGATCATTCCTCTCCATTTTAATTCTTCCACTAAGTTCATCTGATTCATATTTGCGCAAATGTAAGAAAGATGTGGGCATCATTGCAAAGCCCTAGTTTTGCACAAAGGAGTTTTTGTATGAATAAATCAGGCGACGGTACCCGGGCACTCAATTTTTTTATTGATACCGTATTAATTACCATAATAGCGATGATACTGATCAAGTGGTGGGACTGGTATGTGATGTTCTTTGGCTACCGCCCACTCAATTTCGGCTGGTTTTTCTTTCCAACGGCCTTTGTATACTATACATTATTTGAATTCATCTTTTTAAGAACACCCGGTAAATGGTTTACGCAAACCAAAGTGATCACCCTTTCCGGTAAAAGACCCTCTTTTTTCCGGATTCTCTGGAGGAGTCTGGTAAGGCTTACCGTTATTGACCTCTTTTTTGGCCCTTTTTTAGGCGGCCCCCTGCATGATTATGCCAGCAAAACCACGGTGATAGAATCCTGAGGATGAATTGATTTCGCAAATCGCAACATCTTGGGCAGCTGTTTGTTATACATTTGCGCCTTACGGGGTAGAAAATAACAACTATGGCAAAAATCGGCATCAATATAGCAACAGGAAGTTTGCAGCAGGCAGAAATGATTGTGGGTATAGATCTGGGTACCACAAACAGTCTGGTGGCCATTATTCATCCCGAAACCAGGCAGCCGGTGGCGTTGAAAGAATTCAACAGCAGCAGCATGGTTCCAAGTGTGGTGCATTTTGATTCATTTGGAAATATTGAAGTAGGGGAATCTGCCCGGGCATTTCTGGAAACAGATCCTTCCAATACTATTTTCAGTGCAAAGCGCCTGATGGGCAAGAGTTACAAAGACCTCAAAAAAAATGCAGGTTTCTTCACCTATAAAGTTATTGACGACGATACAGACAGTCTGGTAAAAGTGCAGGTGGGTAATCGTTTTTATTCGCCGATAGAACTGTCTTCCTATATTCTGAAGGAGCTGAAAAACAGGGCAGAACATATTCTTAAAACACCGGTTACCAAAGCCGTCATTACCGTGCCGGCTTATTTTAATGATTCGCAGCGACAGGCCACACGTGATGCCGGAAAGCTGGCAGGGCTGGATGTTTTACGCATTGTGAATGAGCCTACCGCAGCCAGTCTGGCATACGGAATGGGCCTTAGCAAAGACGAAGAAAAAACCATTGCTGTGTATGATCTGGGAGGAGGAACTTTTGATATTTCTATCCTGAAAATTGCCGGCGGTATTTTTGAAGTGCTGAGTACAAACGGAGACACTTATCTGGGTGGAGACGATTTTGATCATGCGCTGATGGAATATTTTCTGAATCAGATCGGTGTTCCCTTTCATGTAATTAACAACGATAAATCACAGCTTCAGTCACTGCGTTTAATTGCGGAAGCGGCTAAAAAAATATTGAGTGATTCAGCTGTTTTTACCAGCGAATGGAGTGGGTATGACCTGGTCATCACTAAAGATGATTTCAACAGAATCATTCAGCCGCTGGTAAGCAGAACCATTGAATCCTGTGCCAGATCCCTTGCTGATGCAGGGTTAACAACAGCTCAGATTGATGCCATAATTATGGTGGGTGGAAGTACAAGAATTCCACTGGTGAAACAAACCGTTGGTGCATTTTTTGGCAGGGCAGTGAATGACAGTGTGAATCCGGATGAAGTGGTTGCCCTGGGTGCTGCAATTCAGGCCGATATTTTAGCCGGGAACAATAAGGATTTTCTACTGCTCGATATTACTCCGCTGAGCCTGGGGCTTGAAACCATTGGCGGATTAATGGATGTACTGATTCCGCGCAATTCCAAGATCCCGAATAAGGTAGCCAGACAATACACCACCCAGAAAGATGGTCAGGGAAGTATGCGTATTTCTGTGTTTCAGGGGGAACGTGATATGGTGGAACACAACCGGAAGCTGGCAGAATTTAATTTTACCGGAATCCCCGGTATGCCTGCAGGTATGCCCAAAGTGGAAGTAGGATTTTTAATCAATGCAGATGGTATATTATCGGTTACTGCCAAAGAATTGAGAAGTGGGGTAGAACAAAGTATAGAGGTTAAACCTCAGTATGGCCTTACCGATGAAGAAGTAGAGAACAGGCTGTTGGACAGCATCACACATGCCAAAGAAGACATGACGCTCCGGGCTCTGGTAGAAGCCAGAACAGAAGGAGAGCAGATGCTGGATGTTACAGAAAAATTCATTGCAAAGAATCCCGGTCTTTTATCCCAGGAAGAACTGATGCAAACGGCTGCTGCTATGCAGAATCTGCAAATGGCCATTACCCTGGAAGATAAAAACCTGATTCAAACCAAAATAGAGGAGCTGAACGAAATAAGCCGGCCTTTTGCTGAACGTGCCATGGATGCCGCGGTGAGCGGGGCACTGAAGGGTAAGCAGGTTTAGCCTGATATTTCCCTGTCAGCTTTCCGGGAACTAATTTAATTTCGTATTGATTCAAGATTACGCTGTACATACTTTCCAAGCAGGTCAAACTCAATGTTTACAATGGTTCCGGCAACAACCTGCTGAATGCTGGTATGTTCAAACGTATAGGGAATAATAGCCACTTTAAAGCGGTTGTCTGTAATTCCGAAGCAGGTAAGACTGGTTCCGTTTACCGCTATAGATCCTTTTTCAATGACCAGCGCGGCAAACCGGGCTGGAAATTCAAAGCAGTATTCCCAGCTGCCATCCTTATCCAGCCTTTCCGAACAAACTGCCGTACAGTCTACATGGCCCTGCACGATATGCCCGTCCAGGCGTCCGTTCATTTGCATACAGCGTTCTAAATTCACCCTGGCTCCGGTTTTCCATCCGGAAAGATTGGTTTTACTGATGGTTTCTGCAATAGCAGTTACCTGGTGGGTATTGCCATTAATGGCTTCAACGGTAAGGCAAACCCCGTCATGAGCCAGACTCTGGTCTACCCTTAGCTCATTGGCAAAAGGGCTGCTGATGGTATAAGTAATATTGGTTCCGGCATGTAAAATAGCCTCTACTTTGCCCATTTCTTCAATAATTCCTGTAAACATGCTGCAAATATCTTAAAATATTTTGCAAATTAAACACAGGTACTTATCTTCGCGGTCCTAAAAACGCCTGAGGAGGTATAATAATATGTTAGTTATCGATTCAAAAGACTGCGAAAACATCGACAAAGCACTTAAGAAGTATAAGAAGAAATTCGAGAAAAGTAAGACTTTGTTGCAATTAAGGTCACGTCAAGCATTCATCAAGCCGTCAGTAGTACGTCGTGGTCAAGTCTTGAAAGCCGTGTATAAGCAGCAGATCGCCAGCGGAAAAATAGAGGGATAATTTAATTTCCTTATTCATACGATTGAGTAGTCTGGGTTCGTTTAACCTTAGACTACTTTTTTTATGCCCATAACAGCGCAATATCCCCAGATTACCCCGTTTCTCCACTATTTAAAGTTTGAGAAGCGTTATTCGCAGCATACCCTGATCTCTTATCAGAATGATCTGGAGCAGTTTTTTCAGTACATGATCAGCCAGTTCGATGCAATTCCGCTGGAACAGATTGGGGCATCTCTGGTAAAAAGCTGGCTGGTAGAACTAAGTGAGGATAAGATCAGTGCCAAGAGCATCAACCGGAAAATCTCCACCCTGCGGTCTTTTTTTAAATACCAGCTAAAATGTGGGGTGCTTACAAAAAGTCCCATGACCACTGTTATTGCGCCCAAGGTGAGTAAGCGCTTACCCATGTTTGTGGACCAGACAGACATGGACAACCTCTTTCAGTATATGCAGTTTCCCGACGACTGGAAAGGCCGTACGCAGCGGCTGGTGATTTTGCTGCTGTACAGTACCGGAATGCGGTTAAGCGAACTCATACAGCTCAAAGAATCACAGGCAGACCGTTCGGCCAGCCAGGTAAAAGTGGTTGGTAAGGGAAACAAGGAGCGGATTATTCCGGTTAATCGGGAACTGATGGCGCAACTGGTCTCCTACATGCAGGAGAAGCCCGAAAAGCAGGAAGGGATAGAAAATCTGTTTGTAACGGAAAAGGGCAGGCCGCTTAATTCAAGAAATGTTTACCAGTTTGTAAAGGATATTCTGGGTAGTGTAACCACTATTCAAAAGAAGAGTCCGCATATTCTGCGGCATAGTTTTGCAACCCATTTAATGAATAACGGGGCCGACCTGAATGCGGTAAAAGAATTGTTGGGGCACAGCAGCCTTGCAGCAACGCAGATCTATACACACAACACCATTGAGAAGCTTAAGGAAGTCTTTAAGAAAGCCCATCCCAAGGCTTAAAAGACCAATATTAACACCCATTTATTTTTTGTTTATTAAATATTACTGTAACTTAACGCTACGAAGCCGGGGCGGCATTCAGCAGCCGGTTCTGGTAACGAAAGTTCTTTAAAATTCTATTGTTTCACAGATTAAAGCTTTCTATCATGAACGTTAACATTCAGACTGTTCACTTTGATGCGGACGAAAAATTAACAGAGTACGTAACTAAGAAATTGCAAAAATTGCCCACTTTTCATGACACCATTCTTAAAGTAGATGTATTCCTTAAATTAGACAATGTAGTCCACAATATCAAAGACAAAGTTGCTGAGATCAAGGTACATGTTCCCAAACACGAATTTTTTGTAAAAGCGTCCTCAAAATCCTTCGAAGAGTCATTTGACGACGCTCTGGATTCCATTATTAACCAAATTAAGAAGCGAAAAGAAAAATTAGCCTTATGATTGAAGGCTCCCGGAAGGGAGCTTTTTTATTTTTATACCCTCCAGAACCACTGTTTACGCGGTTCTTGGCAGATATCACTGATTTTGTGGAATATTCATGAGAAAAAAAACATTTCAAAATTTTGCCAAATAAAGTTTTCCATTACCTTTGCCATCCCAAAAAAGGGGAAGGTCTTTATTTTGCCGAAGTAGCTCAGTTGGTAGAGCAGCTGATTTGTAATCAGCAGGTCGCGGGTTCGAGTCCCATCTTCGGCTCAGGAATGAGTGGTTTATTTTGAGTAGTTCAGTTTTAATAATACTGAGTAAAAGATAAGTCGGGGCTCTAAGTGGTTAATGGGCAGATGGCCGAGTGGTTAAAGGCGACAGACTGTAAATCTGTTCACTCACGTGTACGTAGGTTCGAACCCTACTCTGCCCACAAACAACCGAAAGGTTGTAGTTCTTTTAAATTGTTCAATCCGATTCGTTGGATTGAACGGGTCAAGCGGAAGTAGCTCAATTGGTAGAGCGATAGCCTTCCAAGCTATAGGTCGCGAGTTCGACCCTCGTCTTCCGCTCAATTGGTTCTGCCGTTGTAGCTCAGTGGTAGAGCACTTCCTTGGTAGGGAAGAGGTCGTGAGTTCGATTCTCACTAACGGCTCTAACAGATTGAGGCAGAATTATCCGGTGAAAGCCGGGAAGGTCGTTGGAGTCCGCTAAATGCGGGTTACAGCGGCTCATAATTAATAAAGGGTTTCTGTTAAGGAAACAAAGCATAAATAAGTTAACAGGTCTGTAAAGGCCTAAATTTTTTAAACACAACTAAAAACCGATAAAAATGGCAAAAGAGACCTTTAAGAGGGAAAAACCTCACGTAAACGTAGGTACCATTGGTCACGTTGACCATGGTAAGACTACTTTAACTGCAGCAATTACTATGATTCTTTCTAAAAAGGGCATGGGTAACGTTGCTAAGAAATACGATGAGATCGATGGAGCTCCTGAAGAAAAAGAGCGTGGTATTACCATCAACACTGCTCACGTTGAGTACCAAACTGCAAATCGTCACTATGCTCACGTAGACTGTCCAGGTCACGCTGACTATGTGAAGAACATGATTACCGGTGCTGCACAGATGGATGGTGCAATTTTAGTTGTGGCTGCTACAGATGGTCCTATGCCTCAAACTAAGGAGCATATTTTGTTGGCTCGTCAGGTAGGTGTACCTCAAGTCGTTGTTTTCATGAACAAAGTAGATTTGGTAGATGATCCTGAATTACTTGAATTAGTAGAAATGGAAGTTCGTGAGTTGTTGACTTCTTACGGATTTGATGGCGATAATACTCCAATCATACAAGGTTCTGCAACAGGTGCTTTGGCTGAAGATCCAAAATGGGTTGCGAAAATTGATGAGTTAATGGAAGCTGTTGATAGCTATATTCCATTGCCTCCTCGTCCTATCGATATGCCTTTCCTGATGTCTGTAGAGGATGTATTCTCTATCACAGGTCGTGGAACAGTTGCTACCGGTCGTATTGAGCGTGGTATCATCAAAGTGGGTGAAGCTGTAGAAATCGTAGGTTTGATGGAAGCTCCGTTAGCCTCAACTTGTACTGGTGTTGAAATGTTCAAGAAATTGTTGGACGAAGGCCAGGCAGGTGATAATGCAGGTTTACTGTTACGTGGTATTGAGAAAAAAGATATTCGTCGTGGAATGGTAATCTGTAAGCCAGGTTCTATTACTCCGCACACTGAATTCAAAGGTGAAGTATACGTACTGAGCAAAGAAGAAGGTGGACGTCATACTCCGTTCTTTAACAAATACCGTCCTCAGTTCTACTTCCGTACTACGGATGTAACTGGTGAGTGTACTTTACCTGAAGGAACTGAAATGGTTATGCCTGGTGATAACATCGGTCTGACTGTTAAGTTGATTCAACCGATCGCAATGGAAAAAGGTTTGAAATTTGCGATTCGTGAAGGTGGCCGTACCGTAGGTGCTGGTCAGGTTACTGAAATTTTAAAATAAGCTGTAAGCCGGTGGCTTTTAGCTTTTAAGCAAATATTTTACTATATTTGCTATACCACTAAAAGCTGTCTTGATAGTATCAGGATAGCTTTTAGTTTTCTACGGGCATAGTGCAATGGTAGCATACGGGTCTCCAAAACCTTTGATCTGGGTTCGAATCCTAGTGCCCGTGCGAACAGATTAATATCAACAACATGAACAAAATAGCATTGTATTTTAAAGAGAGCTACTATGAGCTGGTTGAAAAAGTAACCTGGCCTACATGGGTGCAATTGCAACAAAGCACTGTTATTGTGCTGGTAGCAACTGTTATTATTACTGCTATGGTCTGGGCGATGGATTTTTCCAGCAACCAGTTATTAAAGTTGATTTACTCATTATTCAAGTAAGATACTCATGGAAGAAGCAGTTGTAACAACAGAAGCCCCTTTAGTACCCCAGCCAGATACCAAATGGTATGTGTTAAGGGTAGTAAGTGGCAAAGAGCGCAAGGTGAAAGAGTATCTGGATAAAGATATTATCCGTAACGGATGGCAGGAAATCATCAAGCAGATCTTTCTTCCGATGGAGAAGGTTTATAAAGTGCAGAACGGTAAAAAAGTGATGCGTGAAAAAAACTATTTCCCTGGATATGTAATGATGGAAGTGCTGGAAGGCAAGTTGAATGATGACATTGTTCAGCATATCAGCAACATCAGTAATGTAATGCACTTCTTAACAGACGGCAAAGGATCAAAAGGAAATATCATCTGTTTGCGCAAATCTGAAGTAAACAAAATGCTGGGTAAGGTAGATGAGATGAATGACCAGGGTGTTACTATGAGTGAGCCGTTTATTGTTGGCGAAACCATTAAGATCATCGAAGGACCATTCAACGATTTCAACGGTGTTATTGAAGATGTGAACGATGAAAAGAAGAAACTGAAAGTAACCGTAAAGATCTTCGGACGTTCAACCCCGGTAGAACTGAATTACATGCAGGTAGAAAAACTAAGCTAATTGCCTTAAATTATACGGAACGGCTGCTCATTGAGCGGCCGTTTTTCATTTGCGGCAGGTTCAATAGTATCGAAAGGACAGCCTCCGCATCCGGGGCGGCAATGAAAATTTTAAGGTTTCAGGCGATAATTTTGTTGTTCTGAGTTCCGAATACTGAATTCTTTCCTTACCTTTGCCGCCCCAAAAGTTCTTTTTCGGAAGAGCGATTGAATTTGGGAGTCCGGGTAAAACCAGACGCTATTACCAATTAAATCAAATAAAAATGGCAAAAGAAATCTCAGGCTTTGTGAAGCTGCAGGTTAAAGGTGGTCAAGCCAATCCTGCGCCTCCGGTAGGCCCAGCACTCGGTTCTAAGGGTGTTAACATTATGGAGTTCTGTAAGCAGTTTAATGCTAGAACCCAGGATAAAATGGGAAAAGTTGTTCCTGTTTTAATTACTGTTTATACTGATAAGTCTTTCGACTTTGTCATTAAAACAGCTCCAGCTGCAGTTCAGTTAATGGAAGCAGCAAAAATTCAGAAAGGTTCCAAGGAAAGTAACCGTTCTAAAGTAGGCAAAGTAAGTTGGGATCAGGTTGAGTTCATTGCGAAAGACAAGATGACCGACCTGAATGCATTTACCTTGAATAGCGCCATGAGCATGATTGCCGGTACTGCACGCAGTATGGGTTTAACTGTTGATGGTAAAGCTCCATGGGAAAACTAATTTATTCACCTACTTAACTAAAGAAAAATGTCACTTACCAAGAAAAGAAAAGTAGCAGTTACCAAGGTGGATAAAACAAAAGTTTATTCCCTGAAGGAAGCTTCTTCACTTGTAAAAGAAATTAACTGTACCAAATTTGACAGTTCTGTTGATTTACACATCCGTTTGGGTGTAGATCCTAAGAAAGCTGATCAGCAGGTACGTGGTACTGTATCATTACCACACGGTACTGGTAGAACTAAAAAAGTACTGGTACTCTGTACTCCTGATAAAGAAGCGGCTGCTAAAGAAGCAGGTGCTGATTTTGTTGGTTTAGATGAGTTTATTGCCAAAATCGAAGGCGGATGGGTAGATGTTGATGTTATCATCGCAACTCCTTCTGTAATGCCTAAGATTGGTAAACTCGGAAAGGTTCTCGGACCACGTAACCTCATGCCAAACCCTAAAACAGGTACTGTAACCAACGATGTTGCAGCTGCTGTTAATGAGGTTAAAGGCGGTAAAATTGCTTTCAAAGTAGATAAATCAGGTATCGTTCACGCTTCTGTGGGTCGTATCTCTTTCTCTCCTGAAAAAATTGCAGAAAACAGTGCTGAGCTGATCAATGCAATCATTAAGCTGAAGCCATCTTCTGCTAAAGGAATTTACATGAAAGGTGCCAGCATGGCAACCACAATGAGTCCGGGTATCACCTTAGACACTAAATCATTAATGAACTAATCCTGGTGATCAAAACGCTTTAAGCGAAATGAAATGACCCGGGTTCTAAAAAAAATTAGTTATGACCAAAAAACAAAAAAACGAAGTAATTGAAGTACTGAAGGAGAAGTTCTCTCAGTACAACAATTTCTATATCACTGATACCGAATCACTCAGTGTAGCTCAGATCTCCACTTTACGCAGAACCTGTTTTGATAAGCAGGTTGAAATGAAAGTTGCAAAGAATACTTTGATCCGTAAGGCATTAGAGTCTCTTGATGCAGAAAAATATGCTGGAATCTTTGATTCATTGCACAATGTAACTGCGTTGATGTTCTCTGAAAATCCGAAGGATCCTGCTTTGATTATCAGTTCTTTCCGTAAGAAAGCAAATGGTGACAAGCCAAGCCTTAAAGCTGCTTTCATTAACGGAGATATTTACACCGGCGATACTAACCTGAAAGCACTTACCCAGATCAAGACCAAGAATGAATTGATCGGTGAAGTGATTGGATTGTTACAATCACCTGCTAAGCGCGTTCTGGCTGGTTTATTACACCACCACGAGAAGCAGGCTGCAGGAACAGCTACAGAAGCAGTTGCAGAAGCAGCTGTTGAAGTAACTTCAGAAGCTGCTGTTGAAGCAGTTGCTGATGCTACCGCTGATGCTACCGCCGCTGAATAAGCAGTATACAACTGAAAATATCCCAGGCCTGAGGGACCATAAAGGCAAATTTTTTTAAACCTTCCGTCGGATTCAATTTAGAATATGAAGACGGAAAAAATTTAAACAACATGGCAGACGTTAAAGCATTAGCCGAAACATTAGTAGGCTTAACAGTAAAAGAAGTTCAGGAATTAGCTGATGTATTGAAAGCTGATTACGGTATCGAACCAGCAGCTGCTGCAGTAGTAGTAAGCGCAGGTGCAGGTGATGGCCCGGCTGCAGCTGAAGAAAAAACAGCATTTGATGTTGTTCTGATCAGTGGTGGACCAAGCAAACTTGGAGTAGTTAAGATCGTTAAAGAATTAACTGGCTTAGGTTTGAAAGAAGCTAAAGACTTAGTTGATGGCGCTCCTAAAGCAGTTAAAGAAGGTGTATCTAAGGCAGAAGCTGAAGATGTGGCTAATAAACTGAAAGAAGCAGGTGCTGAAGTAGAAATCAAGTAATTTATTATACTTCAATATATTGAGCCGGTAAGATTAGTCTTACCGGCTTTTTTATTGGATAAACGGTTTTGAAAACCTGTAGAAAAGTGTAACTTGATGAGTCTAAATACTGTGATATGAAAAAAAATGCCGGGCTGTTACTACTTGTAACAATCTTACTGGTCTCCTGCAAAAACAATGCAGATCAAAAAGATCATTATTTTGATAAATCAGGAATGGATACGGCTGTAAGCCCCGGCGACAATTTCTTTTTGTATGCTAATGGTGGATGGATAAAAAATGCAAAAATACCCGATGACCAGAGTGGATGGGGTGGCTTTTTTACTTTGTACAATGACAACCTGAAGCAACTCAGAACCATTCTGGAAGAAACTTCCGTAAAAACAGATCACCCAAAAGGAAGTGCTGCTCAAAAAGTAGGCGATTTTTATGCAAGTGGAATGGATACCGTTATACTGGAGAAAAAAGGCTTTGAACCAATCAAGCCAATGCTTGCCAGCATTGAGGCTGTAACTGACTATAAGGGCCTGATGAAGCTGATTGCAGAAAGCAGTGACGCAGGGGAAATAGATGAACTGCTGGGCTTTTATGTGGGTCCTGATGAAAAGAACAGTGCTAAAAATATACTGGTATTCGTACAAACAGGCCTTACGCTTCCCGAAAAAGATTATTATACAAAAACAGATGCAATCACAACCGGCCAGCGGAATAAACTGGTTGCGCATGCCGCAAAGTATTTTGAACTGTCGGGCATGGATGCAGCTGCTGCTTCTAAGAGTGCTGCGAATGTACTGGCCATTGAAACAGTCATTGCCAAGTCTCACCTTACCCCGGTAGAGCAAAGAGATCCGGTGAAGAATTATAATAAAATGTCGGTTTCCGAACTGGAGCAAATAGCGCCGAATATTGGTTGGGCGAGCACACTTTCCAGACTGGGCATCAAGGCCGACAGTGTAAATGTATCTCAGCCTGCCTATTACAAAGCATTGAGTGAATTGCTTGCCAGCCAGCCCATTCAGGTTTGGAAAGACAAATTCAGATTCGATTATATTTCGGAGAAGTCGGGCTACTTGAATAAAGCGTTCAGAGACGAACGCTTTGCGTTCAATTCCATTTTTTCCGGAATTAAAGTGCAGCCTGAAAGATGGAAGTCCATGGTACAGCGAACAGACAATGGCCTGAAAGACTTGCTGGGTCAGGTTTACGTTGAAAAATATTTTCCGCCTGCTGCCAAGCAGAGAATGGATGAACTGGTGACCAATCTGCAGAAAGCGTTCAGTGCGCGTATTGCAAAATTGGATTGGATGAGTGATACCACTAAACAGCGTGCCCAGGAAAAGCTCAATGCCATCATTAAAAAAATCGGCTATCCCGAAAAATGGAAAAATTATGACGATGTGGACATTTCCAGAGACAACCTGTTTGGCAATATCATTGGTATAGCCAGACATGACAACAAAGCGGCTATTGCTAAAATCGGTAAGCCGGTAGACCGCACAGAGTGGGAAATGACTGCACCTACGGTAAATGCTTACTATAATCCAACCATCAATGAAATTGTATTTCCTGCAGGGATCCTGCAATTTCCCTTCTTTCACCTGAGTGCGGATGATGCCATTAACTATGGGGCAATCGGCATGGTGATTGGCCACGAAATCACGCACGGTTTCGATGACCAGGGACGTCAGTACGACGCCCGGGGCAATATGAAAGACTGGTGGACAAAAACAGACGGAGACAAGTTTACTGCCAAAGCAAAAGGCGTGATCGCACAATACAATGGTTTTGTGGTACTGGATAGTCTTCACATTAATGGGGAGCTCACTTTGGGTGAGAATCTGGCAGATATTGGCGGTCTGGCCATTGCCTGGGATGCTTTCAAATTAACCAAACAAGGACAATCTGCCGACAAAACGGACGATCTGACACCGGATCAGCGTTTTTTCCTGGGTTTTGCACAGGTTTGGAGGATGGTGAACCGTCCGGAAAATGTAAGAACCGGTATTACCACCGACCCGCATTCTCCGGAGGAATTCAGGGTAAATGCACCCCTGTCTAATTTTGATCCATTTTACACCACTTATAAACTAACCCCCAAAAGCAGGCTTTGGCGCAAGCAGGAAGACCGTGTAAAAATTTGGTAAGTTAATTTATCCCCAAATAGCAGTTTGGCGCAAAATTTGTTTTTGCGTTTTCTTGGCATTCATTACCTTTGCCATCCTTTATTTTGGGCTAACTAGCGTATAGAGGTACCTTATCATGGTCTTTACTTAGATAAGTATTTCATTTTCAATGCGTTGAGAACCTGTAAGTTCTCCCCAAACATTTTGTACTAAAACCGGTTTTACATACATATGTCTACTACAACATTGAACAACAGGGTCGGCTTCGGTAAAACTAAACATTTGGCTGATGCCCCAGACCTACTCGACATCCAGTTAGAATCCTTCAAGGAATTTTTTCAGTTAGAGACTACGCCCGACAAACGGAATGTGGAAGGGCTGTTTCGTGTGTTTAAGGAGAACTTCCCTATAACAGACACACGCAACATCTTTGTGCTGGAATTCCTGGACTATTTCATCGATCCGCCACGTTACACTATTGATGAGTGTATGGAGCGCGGGCTGACTTACGCGGTGCCTTTAAAAGCAAAACTGCGTTTAAGTTGTAACGATGAAGAGCACGTGGATTTTCAAACCATTGTACAGGACGTTTTCTTAGGAAACATTCCTTACATGACGCCCCGTGGTACATTTGTGATTAATGGTGCTGAAAGGGTAGTAGTATCCCAGCTTCACCGTTCTCCTGGTGTATTCTTCGGACAGTCTGTTCACCCTAACGGAACAAAGATCTATTCCGCGCGTGTAATTCCTTTCAAAGGAGCGTGGATGGAGTTTGCAACCGATATCAACAACGTGATGTATGCGTACATCGACCGTAAGAAGAAATTCCCGGTTACCACTTTGTTGCGTTCAATTGGTTTTGAAACCGATAAAGACATTCTCGAATTATTCGGAATGGCAGATGAGGTTAAGGCCGATAAAAAATCACTGGCTAATCAGGTTGGCCGCAAATTAGCTGCACGTGTTCTTAGAACATGGGTAGAAGATTTTGTGGATGAAGATACTGGTGAAGTAGTGAGTATTGAGCGTAATGAAATTGTGATGGAGCGCGATACCGTTCTGGACGAAGAAGCAATTGCTACCATTATTGAAATGGAAGTGAAGAGCGTATTCATTCAGAAAGAAGACGTGGGTGGAGATTATGCCATCATCTACAATACACTAAATAAAGATACTTCGAACAGTGAACTGGAAGCGGTTCAGCATATCTATCGCCAACTGCGTGGAGCTGATGCCCCTGATAATGAAACTGCCCGTGGTATTATCGATAAATTATTCTTCAGCGATAAGCGTTATGATCTGGGAGAAGTTGGTCGTTACAAGATCAACAGAAAACTGGGTCTGGAATATCCTTTAACCAAAAAGGTATTGACCAAGCAGGATATCATTGAAATCATCAAATACCTGGTGCGTTTAACCAATGCAAAAGCAGAGATTGATGACATTGATCACCTGAGCAATCGTCGCGTTCGTACCGTAGGTGAGCAGTTGTATGCCCAGTTCGGTGTTGGTCTGGCCCGTATGGCCCGTACCATCAGAGAGCGTATGAACGTTCGTGACAATGAGGTATTTACTCCGGTAGACCTGATTAATGCAAGAACATTATCGTCTGTTATCAATTCATTCTTCGGAACATCTCAGTTATCCCAGTTCCTCGATCAAACCAACCCTCTGAGTGAGATCACGCACAAGCGTCGTATCTCCGCACTCGGACCCGGCGGTTTGAGCAGAGAGCGTGCAGGATTTGAGGTTCGTGACGTACACTATTCTCACTACGGCCGTTTATGTACCATTGAAACACCGGAAGGACCAAACATTGGTTTGATCTCTACTTTGTGTGTACACGCTGCTATCAACGATATGGGTTTCATTGAAACTCCATACCGTAAAGTAGAAAACGGAAAAGTAAACATGAAGGAATTGACTTTCCTGAGTGCAGAAGAAGAAGATTCAGCCAAGATCGCGCAGAGTAATTCTCCTCTTACAGAGAAGGGTGAATTTGCAGAAGACAAGGTTGTATCCCGTCAAACAGGTGATTTCCCGATTTTAGATAAAGAAGAAGTAGAATATATGGACGTTGCACCTAACCAGATCGTTGGTTTGAGTGCTTCCCTGATTCCTTTCTTAGAGCATGATGATGCCAACCGTGCGTTGATGGGATCTAACATGCAACGTCAGGCTGTACCGTTGATTGTTCCTGAAGTACCTATTGTTGGTACCGGACTGGAAGGTAAAGCTGCACGCGATGCACGTATCCAGATACACGCAGACGGCAACGGTATTGTTGAGTTTGTGGATGCAAACGAAATACATGTTCGTTACGACAGAAATGACCTGGATCGTCTGGTAAGTTTCAATGATGATCTTCAGATCTATAAACTGACTAAGTTCATCAAAACAAACCAGGCTACCTGTATCAATCTGAACCCTGCAGTTAAAAAGGGCCAGAAAGTGAAGAAAGGTGATTTCTTAACAGAAGGATACGCTACAAAAGATGGAGAACTCGCATTGGGTCGTAACCTGCAGGTGGCATTCATGCCATGGAAAGGGTACAACTTTGAGGATGCCATTGTAATCAGCGAGAAAGTAGTTCGCGAAGATTTATTTACTTCTGTACACATCGATGAATATGAGCTGGAAGTTCGTGACACCAAATTAGGTGAAGAAGAACTTACTCCGGATATACCAAACGTTTCCGAAGAGGCAACCAAGGATCTGGATGAGAACGGTATCATCAGAATCGGTGCTACCATTAAAGAAGGCGATATATTGATTGGTAAGATCACTCCAAAAGGAGAATCAGACCCTACACCGGAAGAGAAGTTACTGCGTGCCATCTTTGGAGACAAAGCAGGTGATGCAAAAGATGCTTCTCTGAAAGCGCCTAACGGAACTGAAGGTGTTGTTATCGATAAAAAATTATTCCAGCGCGCCAAGAAAGACAAAAACGGTAAGATCCGTGAGAAAGCCTTATTGGAAAAAGTGGAAAAAGTTCACCAGCAGAATGTGGAGACTATCAAGGAACTGTTACTGGATAAGTTACAGACCCTGCTGAAAGACAAAGCTTCTACAGGTGTAAGCAACAACTTTGGTGAAATGCTGATTGGTAAAGGTGCTAAGTTCAATCAAAAGAACCTGGCCACTATCGACTATCAGAATGTAAATCCACTGGGTTGGACAGCTGATGCCAAAACGGATGACCAGATCAATACTTTATTACACAACTACAGCATTAAGTTTAACGAAGAGCTGGGTAGATATAAGCGTGAGAAATTCAATATCTCTATTGGTGATGAGTTACCAGCTGGTGTATTGAAACTCGCAAAAGTTTATCTCGCTGTTAAGCGTAAACTGAAAGTGGGTGATAAGATGGCGGGTCGTCACGGAAATAAAGGTATCGTTGCCAAGATCGTTCGCGCCGAAGACATGCCATTTATGGAAGATGGAACTCCGGTAGACATTGTGCTGAATCCGTTGGGCGTACCTTCCCGTATGAACCTGGGTCAGATCTATGAAACTATTCTTGGATGGACCGGTAAGCGTTTAGGCGTTCGTTTTGCAACACCAATTTTTGATGGTGCATCTACCGATCAGATCGAGCAATACTGTGTTGAAGCAGGAATACCAAGAAATGGTCATACTTACCTCTATGATGGTGAAACAGGAGAACGTTTCCACCAGAAAGCAACAGTAGGTGTTATTTATATGATCAAATTACACCACATGGTTGATGATAAGATGCACGCCCGTTCTATCGGACCGTACAGCTTGATTACTCAGCAGCCATTGGGCGGTAAAGCACAATTTGGTGGTCAGCGTTTCGGTGAAATGGAGGTGTGGGCACTGGAAGCATATGGCGCAGCAAATATCCTGCAGGAATTATTGACCCTTAAATCGGATGACATCATTGGTCGAGCTAAGACTTATGAGGCAATCGTTAAAGGAGATAATATTCCAAAACCAGGAGTGCCTGAATCATTCAATGTATTGGTGCATGAACTCAGAGGTCTGGGTCTTGATCTTAAGTTCGATTAACAACAAACAATTCAAATTCTCAACATCGATATGGCAATCAAAAGAGAAAACAAACAACGGCCTACTTTTTCACAGATCACTATTAGTCTGGCTTCGCCCGATAGTATTTTAGAAAGAAGTTTTGGCGAAGTACTGAAACCTGAAACCATTAACTACCGGACTTATAAGCCGGAGCGTGATGGCTTATTCTGCGAAAGAATTTTCGGGCCTGTAAAGGATTACGAGTGTGCTTGTGGAAAATACAAGCGTATACGTTATAAAGGAATCGTGTGCGACCGTTGCGGTGTAGAAGTAACTGAAAAGAAAGTTCGTCGCGAGCGCATGGGACATATTAAACTGGTAGTTCCTGTTGTTCATATCTGGTACTTCAAGAGCTTACCGAATAAAATCGGTTATCTCCTGGGTATGAGTTCCAAGAAACTGGAAACCATCGTTTACTATGAGCGTTATGTAGTATTACAGGGCGGTATCAAAGAAAACCTGAACATGGGTGATCTGCTTACCGAAGAGGAATACCTCGACATCCTCGATAACATTCCAAAAGAAAACCAATACCTGCCGGATGAAGATCCGAACAAATTCATCGCTAAGATGGGTGCGGAAGCAGTACATGGTTTACTCGAAAGAATTGACCTGGATGAGCTGAGTTTCTCTCTGCGTAATGCAGCTGCAAATGAAACCTCTCAGCAGCGTAAAGCAGATGCTTTAAAGCGTTTGAGCGTTGTTGAATCTTTCCGTGATGCAAGCACCAGAATTACCAACCAGCCCGAGTGGATGGTTATGCAGTATATCCCTGTAATTCCACCGGAATTACGTCCGTTGGTTCCATTGGATGGTGGTCGTTTCGCTTCTTCTGATCTGAACGATTTATACCGTCGTGTAATCATCCGTAACAACCGTTTAAAGCGTTTGCTGGAAATCAAAGCTCCCGAAGTAATCTTACGTAATGAAAAACGGATGTTACAGGAAGCCATAGACAGCTTATTCGATAACTCACGTAAATCCAATGCCGTTAAAGCAGAAGGTGGACGCGCACTGAAATCCCTGTCAGATGTTCTGAAAGGTAAGCAGGGTCGTTTCCGTCAGAACTTGCTCGGTAAGCGTGTGGATTATTCTGGTCGTTCTGTAATTGTGGTAGGACCTGAATTAAATATCCATGAGTGCGGATTACCTAAAGACATGGCTGCTGAATTGTTCAAGCCATTTGTTATCAGAAAATTAATTGAAAGAGGTATCGTTAAAACGGTGAAGTCTGCCAAGAAATTAGTAGACCGCAAAGAAGCCGTGATCTGGGATATTCTCGAAAATATACTGAAGGGTCATCCGGTAATGTTAAACCGTGCCCCAACATTGCACCGTCTGTCTATTCAGGCTTTCCAGCCTAAACTGGTAGAAGGAAAAGCGATTCAGCTTCACCCGTTGGTTACCTCTTCATTCAATGCGGATTTTGATGGTGATCAGATGGCGGTACACGTACCGTTGAGCAACGCTGCAGTATTGGAAGCACAATTACTGATGCTTTCTTCACACAATATTCTGAACCCGCAGAATGGTACACCTATCACCCTTCCTTCTCAGGATATGGTGTTGGGACTGTATTACATTACCAAGGGAAAGAAAACAACAGAAGACGAGATCATTAAAGGCCAGGGCATGACGTTCTATAATATGGACGAAGTGATCATTGCTTACAATGAGAATGTGGTTGATCTGCATGCGAACATTAAAGTAAAAACTACTGTTCGTGAAAAAGGAGTATTGTCTAAGAAAATAATCGAAACAACTGTTGGTCGTGTTCTGTTTAATCAGCACGTTCCTGTTGAAGTAGGTTTCATCAATGCATTACTTACCAAAAAGAGTCTGAGAGAAATCATCGGAGATATCATTAAAATCACCGACGTTCCTAAGACGGCTAAATTCCTGGATGATATTAAAACACTCGGTTTCCGTATGGCATTCCGTGGTGGATTATCCTTCAGTGTGAACGATCTGATCGTTCCTGAAACCAGAAACCAGTTGTTGGATAGTGCCAAAGTAGAAGTGGAAGAAGTTTGGGAAAACTACAACATGGGTCTGATTACCAATAACGAGCGTTATAACCAGGTTATTGATATCTGGGGTCGTGTGGATATGAAGATCACTGAATCGCTGATTCATGAAATGACTATCGACAAACAAGGTTTCAACTCCGTGTTCATGATGCTGGATTCCGGTGCCCGTGGTAGTAAAACACAGGTTAAACAGCTGGTAGGTATTCGTGGTCTGATGGCTAAACCGCGTAAGAGTGGTAGCTCAGGTTCTGAGGTAATTGAGAATCCGATTCTGTCTAACTTTAAAGGTGGACTGAACGTATTGGATTACTTCATCTCTACCCACGGTGCCCGTAAAGGTCTTGCGGATACAGCCCTTAAAACTGCGGATGCAGGTTACCTGACACGTCGTTTGGTGGATGTATCTCAGGATGTGGTTATCTCTGAAGAAGACTGTGGTACGCTTCGTGGTAATGCAACCAGTGCATTGAAAGACAACGAAGATGTAATCGAACAACTTTCCGACAGAATAGAAGGACGTACTTCCCTGCACAATGTATTCCATCCTGTAACGGAGGAACTGATCATTGTAGCCGGTGAAGAAATCTCTTCAGATGTTGCTAAATACATAGAAGAAGTTGGTATAGAAACTGTTGAAATACGTTCTGTACTTACCTGCGAAAGCAAGCGTGGTGTTTGTGTTAAGTGTTATGGTAAAAACCTGGCAACAGGATACCTCGCACAAAGAGGTGATGCTGTAGGTATCATTGCTGCACAATCAATTGGTGAGCCTGGTACTCAGTTGACCCTTCGTACTTTCCACGTGGGTGGTGTTGCGGGTTCTTCAAATATTGAATCTACCCTGAATGCCAAGTTTGATGGTACTATTCAGTTCGACGGTTTAAGAACTGTTGATACCGTTAATAATGATGGATCTAAATCCAAGATCGTAATTGGTCGTACGGGTGAAGTGAGAATCATGGACATGAAGAATGATCGTCTGATGATTACCAACAACGTTCCTTACGGTGCAACACTGAATGTTAAAGACGGTGTTCAGGTTAAGAAAGGAGATGTTATTTGTACATGGGATCCGTTCAACAACGTAATCGTTGCTGAATCACTGGGTGCTATTAAGTTTGAAAACATCCTTGATGGTATTACTTACCGTGATGAGGCTGATGAGCAAACCGGTCACCGCGAAAAAGTGGTTATTGAAACAAAAGATAAAACCAAGATTCCTACAATCATCGTTGAAGGAAAAGACATCAAACAATATAACTTACCTGTAGGATCACACATTGGTGTTGAAGAAGGTGATGAGGTTAAAGCTGGTCAGGTGCTCGTTAAGATTCCACGTATCCTCGGTAAACTGAGAGATATCACCGGAGGTCTTCCACGTGTAACTGAATTGTTTGAAGCCCGTAATCCGGGAAACCCTGCAATTGTTTGTGAAATTGATGGTGTTGTATCATTCGGTAACGTGAAGCGTGGTAATCGTGAGATTATCGTTGAATCACGTGATGGTATGGTTAAAAAATACCTGGTTCCGCTGACACGACAGATTCTGGTTCAGGATGGCGACTTCGTAAAAGCAGGTACACCAATGTCCGACGGACAAATTGCTCCTGCAGATATCCTCGCAATCAAAGGACCTTTTGCGGTTCAGGAATATGTAGTAAATGAAATTCAGGAAGTGTATCGTTTACAAGGTGTGCGGATCAATGATAAGCACGTTGAAGTAATCGTTCGCCAGATGATGAAAAAGGTAGAAATTGTTGACGCCGGAGATACTAAATTCCTGGAAGAAGATCTGGAAGACCGCTTCGACTTTATCGAAGAGAACGACAGAATCTACGACAAGAAAGTAGTAACCAACGGAGGTGAAAGCACTAAGATGAAAGCTGGTCAGATTGTTACAGTGCGTGAGTTCAGGGAAGAAAATTCCATTCTCCGCAGAAGCGACAAGCAACTGGTAGAAATCAGAGATGCTAAACCTGCAACAGCTACTCCGGTTTTACTGGGTATTACGAAAGCTTCACTGGGTGTACAAAGCTGGATCTCAGCTGCGTCCTTCCAGGAAACCACCAAAGTATTAAGTCAGGCCGCTATTCAGGGCAAGACCGATGCAATGCTGGGTCTGAAAGAAAACGTAATTACCGGCCACCTGATTCCTGCCGGTTCCGGACAAAAAGAGTTCGATAATATGATCGTAGGAAGTAAAGAAGAATACGAAGTATTGGCTACTACCAGAGAAGCGATGAGCTTTGATGAAGAAGAGTAGTTCATAATTTCTAAACTATACCGAAAGTAGGAAGCAAGTGCTTCCTACTTTTTTTACTAAATAAAGGTTTATCCAAATTTTAAAGTATGAAAAACAATACACTGGTTTTTAATATTATTATAGCAGTTGCTGTTGCCGTTCTGTTTTATTTTCAGTTTTCCAGCAAAAAAACAGCAGTGCTTTCAGAAGGATCTTCTAAAAGCGTTCCCGCAGGAAGTTTCCGGATTGCTTATTTTGAGTCTGATTCTATTCAGAACAATTTTGACTATTTCAAAGACATCAGAAATACATTACAGGCAAAAGACCAGGTTAACAGTAAGCAGCTGAGTGAGCTTAAAACTGTATTTACCAATAAGTATCAGGAACTGCAGCGCTCTGCCCAAAGCCTTTCTCAGGCCGAACTGGCTAACAAGCAGCAGGAACTGGAGCAGATGCAGAGAACCTATCAGGGTAAGGAACAAATGATGGGGCAGGAAATGCAGGATGAAAGCTTTAAGAAATTACAGGACGTAAAAAAGAAGATAGAAGACTATCTGAAGGAATACAATAAAGACAAAGGATATGCCTTTATTTTCTCCAGTGCTCCTGAATTTATGTACCTGAAAGACAGCACCTATAATATTACCGACGAAGTAGTTAAAGGCTTGAATAAGTTGTATCCAAAGAAGCCTTAATTTTCAACCATATTTATTATCTTCAATCCCGCTCTCTTAAAAGAGCGGGAATTTTTTTATGGCAGAATCCAATACATTTAAACCCACTCTGGGTCTCTTTGATGCAACTATGATCGTTGCAGGAAGTATGATCGGTTCCGGAATCTTTATTGTGAGCGCAGATATTACCCGGAATGTGGGTAGTGCAGGCTGGCTGATTGCTGTGTGGCTGATTACGGGGTTTATGACCCTTACCGCTGCACTTAGCTATGGAGAACTGAGTGCCATGTTTCCTAAAGCAGGTGGTCAGTATGTATACCTGAAAGAATCCTATAATCCACTCACCGGATTTTTATACGGGTGGAGTTTTTTTGCGGTTATTCAAACCGGTACAATTGCTGCAGTAGGTGTTGCATTTTGTAAGTTTGCTGCTTACTTTTTTCCTTTTCTGGAAATGAATCCCGCAGACGTCTTGTTTTTGATTGGTCCTTTCAAAATATATCCGGCTCAGTTTGTATCCATATTTATCATTGTGTTACTCACCTATATTAACACCAGGGGAGTGGAAGGAGGTAAGATCATACAGCGCATTTTTACCGTTGCAAAACTTTTATCTCTTTTTGGATTGATCGCCTTTGGTTTTCTTTTAACGAAAGACTCCACTATCTGGAATGCTAACTGGACAGATGCCTGGAGTATGAAGCATATTGGTGCAGGTACCTCACTGGCAGGTACACCGGAGGCACTCATTGTGCCAATATTGGGGGCGGGCGCATTGGGCGCTATTGCTGCTTCAATGGTTGGTTCAATTTTCAGCAGTGATGCATGGAACAATGTTACATTTATAGCAGGTGAGATCAAAAATCCACAGAAAAATATTGGCATGAGTTTATTCCTGGGTACACTGATTGTTACCCTGATTTATGTAGCAGCCAATCTGATGTATCTGAATGTTCTTCCGCTGAATGATATTGCATTTGCGCCTTCCGACCGTGTTGCAGTAAGTGCTGCAAATGCCATCTTTGGACAGAGTGGTACTTACATTATTGCAGCAATGATCATGATTGCAACATTTGGCTGCAATAATGGATTGATATTGGCCGGTGCAAGGGTTTATTACACCATGGCACAGGATGGTCTGTTCTTTAAGAAAGCGGCTGAACTTAATAAAAATGCTGTTCCTGAATGGGCTTTATGGGCACAGTGTGTAGTTGCATCATTATTATGCCTGAGCGGACGCTACGGTGATCTTTTAGATATGGTGTCCTTTATTGTCGTCATTTTTTATGTATTGACTATTGGAGGAATTTTTATACTGCGGAAAAAACGCCCGGATATGGAACGCCCTTATAAAGCGGTAGGTTATCCTGTATTGCCTGCAATATATATGCTGATGGGAATTAGTTTTTGCGCGTTACTGATTGTGTATAAACCAGAGTTTACCTGGCCAGGACTGATCATTACCCTGATGGGCATACCTTTGTATTTTATTGCTGTCCGAACATCAAAAAAATAACGAATGGATTTTGGTCAACTGTTTGCCGGCTTTAACGATACCAAAGTATTGATTGTAGGCGATGTGATGCTGGATACTTACTGGTGGGGAAATGTAGAACGGATTTCTCCTGAAGCACCGGTGCCGGTAGTAGCGTTAAAGAACAAAGAATTGCGTGTGGGCGGAGCAGCCAATGTTGCACTAAACACTGCTGCACTTGGCGCCGTAACAGCGATCATTTCTGTGATTGGAGCAGATAAAGATGGTGAAGACCTGATTGCTTTAATGCAGTCCAGTAATATTGATACGAAAGGAGTGATTGTATCAGCTGAACGGATTACCACTAATAAAGTGCGTATTATGAGTCGTAATCAGCAAATGATGCGACTGGATGCGGAGATCACTACAGACCTGAGTGCAGATCTGGAGGATCGTTTAATAGCCTCTGTAACAAACTACATCAAAGAACAGCGTCCTCAGATTCTGATATTTGAAGATTATAATAAAGGGGTACTTACCAAAAATGTAATTGCAATCATTACTGCGCTCTGTAATGAGAACGGCGTTATTACCGCAGTTGATCCAAAGCGTAAAAACTTTCTTTCTTATAAAGGGGTTACCTTGTTTAAGCCCAATCTCAAGGAAGTAAAAGAAGGCTTGAATTTATTGATAGACCAGATCAGTCTTTCCTCACTGAATGAGATTCATCTTGCTTTACAACAACAATTGCAGCACCATATTTCATTTATAACGCTTTCAGAAAAAGGGGTGTTTTATCAGGAGGGAAATGAATCTGTCATTATCCCTACCCATATCAGAAATATAGCGGATGTGAGCGGTGCAGGTGATACGGTAATTGCAGTTGCTTCATTGGTATATGCAGCCACAAAAAATATGCGGCTGGCCGCTGAAATGGCCAACATAGCTGGCGGGTTGGTTTGCGAAGAAGTTGGAACAGCGGCTATCAATAAAGAAAAATTGCTGACAGAGTGCAGGTTGTTACTGAATACTATGTAACACTCCATTTAGCAGTCTTACAATAAATGGCCTGATATCTTCACCGCTGTCTAATAATCGTGGAAATATATTAGAATATTTCTGCCCCCTTAAATTCTACTTTCGTGTAATAAATAATCTACAATGAGCAATTTTACAATAGCAATACACGGGGGCGCAGGAACAATACTGAAAGAAGACATGACCCCTGCGCTGGAACGGGCATATACAGAGGGATTGCAACAGGCATTAAATGTGAGTTATGCGGTGCTGGAAGAAGGAGGCACTGCGGTGAATGCCGTTAAAGCAGCACTGGTTGTTCTGGAAGACAATGTATTATTCAATGCAGGCAGAGGGGCCGTATTTACTAAGAAAGGCGTTCAGGAAATGGATGCTGCAATCATGGATGGAAGTGATCTTTCTGCGGGTGCAGTAGCCGGTGTAAGAAGTGTCCGGAATCCCATTGAACTGGCAACAGAAATAATGCGCAACAGCAATCATGTTTTTTTAAGCGGAAAGGGGGCAAACGATTTTGCCATCAAACAGGGCATAAAACTGGAGCCGGATGAATATTTCTTTTCTCAGTTCCGTTACGACCAGTGGAAAGCCATTCGCGATTCTGATAATTATTCTCTCGATCATACCAACCATCAGCTCGAAGAACTGATGCGGGATAAAAAATTCGGAACAGTGGGTGCAGTTGCATGTGATATGAATGGTAATGTAGCAGCTGCAACTTCTACCGGTGGAATGACCAACAAGAAATATGGCAGAATAGGGGATAGCCCGGTGATCGGAGCAGGAACTTATGCCAACAATAAAACCTGTGGGATCAGTTGTACCGGCCATGGGGAAATGTTTATCAGAGCCGTTGCTGCTTATGATGTTAGTTGTTTGATGGAATACAAGGGTATGACACTGGAAGAAGCAATGAACAAAGTAGTAATGGAAAAGCTGGTAGCAATTGATGGTGAAGGCGGCATGATTGGAGTAGATGCAGAAGGGAATGCAGCAATGATATTTAACAGCGCCGGTATGTACCGGGGTGTTAGGAATAACAAGGGACTGAATTCAGTTGCCATTTATAAATAGCTATGAAAAAATTTGCAGTAATAACCGCCGGAGGGTCCGGAAGCAGAATGGGTAGTGATTTGCCAAAGCAATTCATGTTGCTCAACAACAAGCCTGTACTGTGGCATACCCTTAAAGCTTTTCTTGCTGCATTTGCTGATCTGCATTTTATATTGGTTCTGCCTGCTGCCTATATGGAAGCCGGAGCTGATTTATTGAAAGAACTGGCTATTACAGAACAATCAGTTCTGGTAGAAGGTGGGTCCACCCGTTTTTATTCTGTTCAAAAGGGATTAGCCAAAGTAACAGAAGAGTCGGTTGTGTTTGTACATGACGGGGTACGATGTTTGATTTCTCCGGAACTAATCATTAAATGTTATCACCAGACACTTGAAAGAGGTAGCGCAATACCAGCTGTTGCTTCTACCGAAAGCGTGAGGATTATACATAACAATACACACCAGCCAGTCAACAGAAATGAGGTGCGAATCATACAAACCCCACAGACTTTTAAAAGCAGTATTTTACTGCCAGCCTTTCAGCAGGAATACCAGGAAAGCTTTACAGATGAGGCAACCGTGGTAGAAGCAGGCGGAACAGGCGTCTTTTTAATTGATGGGGAATACCAGAATCTGAAAATTACCCGTCCGGTGGATCTGGTAATTGCAGCAACCATTTTAAAAGAAAGGGCTTTAGGATAGCAAAGAAAGTGGAAAGGGCAGATGATTAAAGTGGTAGTTGAAATATGGCTCACAGCTTGCGCCAAAATTTTTATAAAATAATTGTACGCCGGGTATTGCAGAGCCTTCAAAGTCCAGCAATAAATTTTCTTCTGCAAACTCCTGAATAATCTGGTCGAATAAATAGTGGTTAGACTCAGATGATCTTCCTTCTGCAGTAGTGGTGTTCATCAGGTTATAAATTCTCTTTTTGTCTTTCAATAATAATGCAACTGAAAGAATTTCTTTTTTGTTATTGAGTATTGCCCTTGTAATGCATTGCCCTTTTGAGACCAGTTCATTTTCACACATTACTGTAAAACTATGATAGTCTTTTTCTGAAATATGTTCAGACTGATGAGCATGGTATTGCCTGAAAAGTTCAATGGCTTTTTTTACAGAAATGGCAGCAGAATAGTCAACATTATTTCTGGCTGCTTTTCTGATATTCTGCAGAAGGTCTGCAGAATACCCGCCGGATATTCCTGGGTGATTTTTTTTCAGATCAAGCAGATAATTGGGGTTGGTTTCTAAACCGTCTAAACTCATCAGGGCGGTATTGCTGAAATTAAAGAGTAGTGTTCCGTAACGGTACTTCTTAATTATTTTCTGGAGTATGCAGTGCAGGGTTGTTTCATCTGCATGTCCAATAAATCCAAGTTGTTGTATGAAGGGAGGTGTATACCAGTAGTGGATACCGCATTTGATTTTATACGGCAATGCTATAATTACCTCGTAGTCGTTTACCACAAAGCCGGCCCATCTTTCACAAACGGCATTCAGATAATAAGTGAAGGAATAGATCAATCCGCCAGCTTCCGATTCTACCCGTTGATTCCATTTTACGGTATCGATTTCTCTGGCTGGCAACAGTCTGATGAAATTTTCCATTATTTTTTATTTCCCCTTTCCGGATAAAATGATACGGAGTGTATGCAGCATGATCCGGAAATCGGTTTGTAAGGAGGCATTCTCAATATACGTCAGGTCGTATTGCATCCTTTCTGTCATTTCCTCTATGCTGGATGCGTAACCAAACTGTACCATTCCCCAGGAGGTAAGACCGGGTTTTACTTTGAGGAGATAATTATAATGTGGGGCATGCCTGAGCAACTGATCTATATAAGTTTTTCTTTCGGGTCTTGGCCCTACCAGACTCATGTCTCCGGCCAGTATATTCCATAGTTGTGGCAACTCATCCAGGCGCCACTTACGCATGAGTTTTCCCCATGGAGTAATTCGTTCATCATGATCACTGGATAAGGCCGGTCCGTTTTCTTCCGCATTTTCAATCATACTGCGGAATTTGTAAATGGTAAAAGGCCTGCCGTTGTATCCGATTCTTTCCTGGCTGTAAAAAGCGCCACCTCTGGAACTCAGTAAAGTTCTTATGGTAATAAAAACCAGCAAGGGACTTAATACAATCATAGCGGCTCCGGAAAATACAATATCCAGTAATCGTTTAATATACTGCTCTTTAGCAGAGAGTACAGAAATCCTATAGCTCATTCGCACAGTTCCCGAATGTTCTACGGTAGCTGCTGCAGGCTCAAGAATATCTGTTGATTGTTGCATTGATTTAATTAGGGCTTAAACTAAAATGCTGGTACTGCTTATTTTTTCCAGGATCTGATGGGCCACTTCCATTGCCAGAAAACCATCTATTTCACTAATAACCGTTGGCTTGTTATTGATGATTGCATCAACAAAGGATTCCAGTTCCAGTTTAATTGCATTCAATGGTTCTATTACAGGTGTTGCAATTGCAATAGTCTTTTTCCCATTAGGGGTATCTATGTCAAATGAGAATACGTTACTGTCATCTGGATGTTTCAGCTTGATGATTTCAGTTTTCTTTTCCAGAAAGTCAATACCTATATAAGCATCTTTCTGAAACAGTCTCATCTTTCGCATTTTTTTCATACTGATGCGGCTGCTGGTAAGATTGGCTACACATCCGTTATTGAATTCTATCCGAACGTTGGCGATATCTGGTGTTTCTGTCATTACGGCTACGCCGCTTGCTGCGATACTTTTTACATCACTTTTTACAAGACTTAAAATAATATCAATATCATGTATCATGAGGTCCAGTATCACACTTACTTCTGTTCCTCTCGGGTTAAACTGGGCCAGGCGATGCACTTCAATAAACATTGGATTGAGGTTCATGTCTTTTATTGCCAGATAAGCCGGATTAAACCGTTCAACATGACCTACCTGAACTTTTACATTCGCCTCCCGCACCATATTCATCAGATCACGTCCTTCCTGGATGGTATTGGTGATAGGTTTTTCTACAAACACATGTTTGCCTTTTCTGATTGCCTGCATGCAAATATCAAAATGCTGGTTGGTGGGTGTGATCACATCAATGATATCACAGGCATCCATCAGTTTTTCTTCATCCATATACCTTTTCAGGCCGTATTTCTCCGTTACCTCCCGGGCATTATCGTTGTTTGGATCAAAAAATCCCACCAGTTTTATCCCTTCAATTTCTTTCCAGTTATTCAGGTGAAATTTGCCCAGATGGCCCACCCCAAAAACACCTACTTTTAGCATAGTTCAAATATTGATTGGTAAAGGTAATTAAATCAACCTCCCTATTTGGCTAATATTTATCAGCTAAACAGGTCGTGCACTTTTATATTTGTTAACTCCAGTTCATTCAATAAGGTATCTCTGCAGGCTGCTGTATGCGGCAATTCATATTTACAATAAAACTCAAGGGTATGTATTTTTCCCTGAAAGAATGCTGTTTCTTTGGCAGACAGTCCCTGTTGTTCCAGTTTCCCCGCAGCAGAAAGGGCCATTTTAAGCCATTGCCATCCAATAACAACATAACTCATCATTTCCATGAAAACAGCTGCATCTGAAAGATACCGGCTGGTATTTCCTTGGGCCGCATAAGTTCCCAGTTTTTGCAGCACTTCACTAATTCCGGCCATCTCTTTTTCCAGCTTTTTTGCAGCGTTAACCAGTGATGGATATGCCGATGCTTTTTTGATGGACTCTGCAATAACAGTTGCAAGTATATCCAGCGCCTTGCCTTTTTCCATCGTTACTTTTCTCCCAAGTAAATCAATAGACTGAATACCGGTAGTTCCTTCATATAAAGACATGATCTTTAAATCGCGATAATGTTGCTGTACCGGGAAATCGGTGGTAAAACCATACCCGCCCAGTGTTTGAATTGCCAAAGCAGCAGACCTGCTGCCCTGTTCAGAAGAATAGGTTTTTACAATGGGGGTTAATATTTCGAGTAGCAGCCAAGAAGCTGTTTTTTCGTCTCCGGAAGCTGAATGGGTAAGGTCATACAAACGGTTACATTCAATACCCAATGAAAGGGAACCTTCTGCAATGGCTTTCTGCGTGAGCAGCATTCTTTGCACATCCGCGTGATTGATGATTAATGTGGGTGGGATAGACGGATCTTTCTCTCCGGCTAACCTGCCCTGAGGTCTTTCCAGACAATATTGCAGTGAAGCCTGATAAGCTGCCATGGCAACAGATGCAGCACAAACACCAACACTGATCCTCGCGCCATTCATCATCTGAAACATATAACTAAGTCCCTTGTGCGGCTCGCCAACCAGATAGCCGATACAATCATTATTGTCTCCATAAGATAAGTGCGTGGTAGCGTACCCGCGCTGTCCCATTTTCTGAAAATCTCCTGCACAATACACATCATTGTATTCGAGACTACCATCTTCTTTTATCCTGTATTTTGGAACGATAAAAAGGGAGATTCCTTTTACTCCTGCCGGTGCGCCTGCAATTCTGGCCAGTGTTAAATGAATAAAATTAGAACATGCTTCATGCTGCCCTCCTGAAA
>CALPNW020000012.1 GCA_943325035.2 Sphingobacterium thalpophilum
CTGCTTGCTTGAATAATTAAACAAAAAAAGGCCTGTTACCGATGAAGCAGATAACAGGCCTTTGTAGAAAACGCAGGTTTATTTTAATTAAAATGAATATCTGATACCGAACT
Source organism: Sphingobacterium thalpophilum (assembly GCA_943325035.2). GTDB lineage: Bacteria > Bacteroidota > Bacteroidia > Chitinophagales > Chitinophagaceae > Sediminibacterium. The sequence goes on from CALPNW020000012.1 coordinate 114, forward strand.
GTCCGAGCCATCTTGATGCGCTGAGAATTTCAGTAACATTATCATTAATGATGAATCCCTGTTTTTGTGTATCTCCAAAACTATAGATAGGTTCTTTTGTACCCGGTGCATAACCGGTAAAGTTCAACACCTCATAGAAACCTGGTCCGGCTTCGGTATAACGGTGTCCCCATTTCTTGTTCAAAAAATTAGTGAAGTTGGAAATGTCCATGGTGAATTGCAAAGTGTGTATTCTGTTGTTGATCTTGAAATTAAAATCCTGTGCAAGTCTCAGATCCACATTGTGTTCCCATGGCATTTTTGGTCCGTTCCTCTGTGCATATTCGCCTCTGTGCTGACTCAGGTATTTATCATTGTCAATGAACGTGTTTAAGGCATCCCATTTGGTAGGATCAGTTAAACGGATTTCAGAAGAGTTGCGTGGAATATAGATCAGTGTATTACTTTGGTTGATGGTAGTTACATCCAGCGGATCATTTGCATATACATAAGAGAATGGTGTTCCTGAAGAACTGGATAGTACAGCATTGATCTTGAAGTTATTCTTACTGAATATACCCTTGCGGAACGTATAGCTTACTACACCAATGAAACGGTGTGCGATCTGGTCTCTCGAGATAGAAGGTTCCAGACTGTTTAAACCATAAATGTGTAACTGACGCTGCCAGTTGGTAGTATTGAATACAGAAACAGATTCAAACTTATTTTTAGCAGAGGTATTGGTGTAAGCCATACTCGCTGAAAGTCCACTCTTAAATGTTTTTTGTAATTGAATGGTAGTAGTAAAAGAATGTGCATCACTCTGTGTTCCGATGTAAGTCACTTCGTTAAAGCGCGCATCTACAGGAGCTGCTGAATTATAGTAACCACGTTTATCTGCACCTGCAAGGGTGCCTACCGGGTTGCTGAGATTCAGGTTAGTAAAGCTGTTATCGTTGATCAGTTTAGAATACATCACTTCAAAAGTGGCTACTATTCCGCCTGGTAATTTCTGGTCAACTGCAAAATTGGCTCTTAATAACTGTAAGAATTTACGGTTATTGTCCATCAGGTTCACCTGATAACGGGCACTTGTTTCCGGTAAACCGGTAAGCTGGCTGTAGGTTGGCTGCTTGGAAGGATCTGCTTCAAAACGCAATGGCTTGGCTACAGTTGCATTCACGGAGTAAGAAGTTAACAATCCGTTTTCCTGGAACATGCCGGCAAAAATGGAAGAGTTGATTCTACCCATAAAATACCCTACACCACCACGTAACTGGGTTGCGCCTTTTCCGTTAACATCATAGTTAAATGCCAGACGTGGATTCCAGTGAATCTGTGTTTTTGGCATTATACCTGTTTTGTATCCATTGAACAACGTGCTGTTGTCTATTTCAGGAATCGATCTTGCATTATCTGGCATAATAGGTGCATCTAAACGCATACCAAATGACAGTTTCAGATTATCTGTTGCACGGTATTCATCCTGCATGTATAAACTCGCAACATAAAAGTTGAAGTCTGCAGTTATATCTGCAGGGTCGCCGGATTTAGGGTAAGAACGTTGTACGCTGAATAATTTACCTGCAATGAAATTATCTACACTGGCATAACGGTAGTATCCGTAATTCTGAGGAACTCTCTGAGAATAGGTATATGTTTTTTCGAGCTGAAAACCAGTGGTGAAAGTATGTTTACCCTTATTGATGATCAGGTTATCGGTAAGGGTTGTTACATTGTTTTTCAGTTTGTCAATATCGGGATATCCGCCTGCTTCTATACGGTAGGTGGTTGTTCTGATATCTATTGCCGGAAACAATACTCCATCATACGGCTGACGGTTATCTTCTACGGTAGTGGAAGAAAATCTGAGGGTATTGGAAATACTGCTGGAGATTGTACTGTTTAATTCCAGAGAGAAGGATTTGGTGGTACTTACCTGTCCGCGTGGAAGGTTTTCGAATTGCGCTCTTACATTATCTCTCAGGATATTGGTGATGGATTTTCCCTGTGTGGTATGAAAACGAAACATCAGGGTATTCTTGGAATTGATATTCCAGTCTAATCTACCGAGTATTTTATAGTTGTTGGGTTTACCGGAAACATCTTCCCATGGTCCGGGATTGTATCCAAAAGTATTGATCAGGTGATTTTTTACTCTGTCCATTTCAGAAGCGGGGATAATGGATTGAGTGGTGCCCGGCTTGTATTGCAAAGGCGCGTCACTTTTACCTATTTCACCATTGATGAAAAAGAAAAGTTTGTCTTTAATGATCGGACCACCAAAACGAAAGCCGGATTGGATGGTACTGAAAGGGGAGAGTCTTGTTCTGTCTTCAAAATCATTATCAACAGGTGTTTTTCCGGAGATCTTTTCATTTCTCATGAAGTGATAGATAGATCCGGTGAATTTATTGGAACCACTTCTGGTAACTGCATTGATACTTGCTCCGCCAAAACCGGATTGAGTAATATCATAGGGAGAAAGGTTCACCTGAACCTGCTCAATCGCATCTATACTAATAGGATTCACGCCGGTTTGTCCTCCGTTTTGTCCGTTTGGATTTCTTCCGTAAGGATCTGAGTTGTAGGCGCCATCTATACGAAGGTCATTGAATCTGTTACCTAAACCAGCAACGGTAAGGTTTCCGTTCCTGAAATTTGCCTGCGGCGTTAAGCGGGTAAAATCTTCAAAGTTTCTGGATACAGAAGGCAAGTTCTCCAGTTTTTTCTTGTCTACGTTGGTTCCTGTTCCGGTTCTATCTGAGTTAAAGATTTTATTCGAAGAAACCACCACTTCCTTCAGGGCTTCTGTTTTGTTGGCCATGGTAACATCTAATCTGTAATCCTTACCCAGCGTGAGAAATATATTTTCCTCCACATAAGGTTCAAACCCCACGAATGTTATGGTTATGGTATAAGGACCGCCAACACGCAATCCGGATAAGTTAAAGCGACCGTCTTCCCGGGTTGCATTTTTATAGGCAGAACCGGATCCAATGTTTTTTGCGGTGATTGCGGCAGCCGACAAGGTCTTTCCGTCGGGAGATTTTACCACACCGCTGATAGACGATGATGTAACCTGCGCAAGGCCTGCAAAGCATACCAGCAACAGCGTGAAGAGAAAATTGATTTTTTTCATAGCAGTAAGCATTTAGTTAATTGTTAAACTAAAAGGTTTTAGTTTTGATTATGAAACTAAATGTTTTTATCTTGTTGTACAAATATTTTTTATATTCAAACAAGTTCCGGGATCAGAAAATGCAGAAGAATGTTTCAGTACAACTGCGTAATTTGCACCTATTCACAGTTTTTATATAATTTAATTACTTGATTGTCAATAAGATGCGAATATGAAGAAAATTTCAATGCAGGATATTGCCAGGGAGCTCAATATTTCCATCACAACAGTGTCCTTTGTTGTTAACGGTAAAAATAAGGAGAAAGGGATTAGTGCGGAAACGACTAAAAGGGTAAATGACTTAATCAAGAAGCGTGGCTTTAATCCAAATGCATCAGCCAGGGCGTTGAGAACCGGCAAATCGCACACCATTGTGCTGATTGTGGAAGACATCTCGAATAGTTTTTTCGGCAGCATCGCCAAGTATATTGAGGCCGAAGCGCACAAGAACGGGTATAAAATATTTTACGGAAGTACCGATAATAAAAACAGTATTGCCGAATCGCTGATCTCTAATATGAAGAACAGCGCCGTGGATGGGTTTATCATCACCCCCACCAAAAATTTACTGGAAGAGATTACACAATTAAAAAAAGAAAATATCCCCTTTGTATTGATCGACAGAACCATCCCTGGTATTGAAGTAAATACAGTAACGCTCGACAATTATTCCGGTGCCTATAATTTAACCAGACACCTTGCAGACAACGGTTATCAGCATATTGGCTTTATTACCTTATCCGAAGGAATGTCTCAGATGGAAGACCGTAAAAGAGGCTACCTCGAGGCATTGAACAAAAATAAACAACATCCTCTGGAAAGTTCTTTACTGGAAGTATCCTTTCAGGATACGGATGTAAATGTGATAGAATCAATTCAGCAATACCTGAAGAAAAATAAAAAATTAGACGCCCTTTTCTTTGCCACCAATTACCTGGGCATCAACGGATTGGAGGCATTGCAAAAAAGTAAGATCAATATCCCCGGAGATATTGCTGTGGTGAGCTTTGATGACAATACACTGTTCCGCCTTACCACACCTTCCATTACTGTTGCGGCCCAGCCGGTAGAAGAAATTGCCAGTAGTTCTATAGACCTGTTGCTGAAAAGTATTAAGAAAAAAGGAAAAGTACCTCAACCGGTGGGGGTAGTGCTTCAACCAACGATCATCATCCGGAATTCCTCTCCTAAAAAGTCATCGCATTAAAGTTGACCCGTCAATTTTCAGCAGGCTTTTGCCAGGGCACACTTCCTGCCTTTTTTATCTGCAGTATCAGGAGGTCCAGCATTTTCTTGTATCTGTCCGGCTCCGATTGTATTACATTATTGAGTTCCTGCGGATCTTTCGAAAGGTCGTATAGTTCATAAGGCTGGTAGGGGCTGTTTTGTAACAGTTTCCAATGGTCATCAATCAGGGTTTGAATGGTCTGTCCACCGAATTGAAGATTGCCTTCTCGTCTCGAAAAAAACAAGGGTCTTGGATTTAGTGAAGAAGCCTTGCCGGTTAAGATGGGCAACAGACTCACCCCGTCTATTTGTTTAGTGTCATTGCTTTTTACAATTTCCCCGATGGTGGGAAAAATATCCATTGATGCCGCACGCTGTGCTGAAACGCTTTCCGGTACAATATGTCCCTTCCACACAAATACAGCAGGCACCCTCAGGCTTCCTTCATAAACGCCTCCCTTACCTCCCCGGAGCGTTCCGTTATTGGCGCCATCTTCCAGTTTTCCTCCGTTGTCACTCATGAAAATGATGAGTGTATTATCGTATTTGCCGGACTTTTTTAATGCGCTGATCACCTTGCCGATACCATCGTCCATGTGTTCTATCAGTCCCAGCAGTTTTGCTCTTTTTTCGGTGATACCCGGCTGTCTTTTGCGGATTTTTTCAAGCCATTCTTCCTTCGGTTGTATGGGGGTATGCGGTGCATTGTAAGCCAGGTACAGGAAAAACGGATGGGTTTCTTTTTGCTGATCCTGTATAAAATCTACGGCCCAATCTGTAAATACATCGGTCGCATGACCTGTAGGAGCAACTACTTCCTGGTTCCTGCGCATGTAATTGCTGCCATGCCTTACATGGGAATAATAATCATCCATCATGTCATCCAGAAATCCATGAAACAGGTCGAATCCCTTTTCATTGGGTGTATTGGGAGATTCCAGCCCCAGGTTCCATTTGCCAACAAGTGCTGTGTTGTAATTCATTTTTTTCAACATTCCCGGAAGTAATAAAGCCCTGGGATTCAGGTATCCGAAGTTTACTTCGGGCGTAGAGCGTATGACCCCCGGAACGCCCACCATCTCCGGATATTTCCCGCTCATCAGCGAAGCCCGTGTTGGAGAACAGACCGATGAATTGGCATAAAAATAATCCAGCCGCATTCCTGCTTTGCAGAGCAGATCTATATTGGGCGTTTGAATATCGGGAGTTCCGTAATAGGAAACATCATGGTAGCCCAGATCATCGGCCAGTATCACCAATATGTTGGGTTTGTTTTGGTTACTTCCCTGTGCAAATGACTGTGTGCAACAAACAAAACTGAATGATAAAAACAACAGATATTTTTTCATAATCAACTTATTCATTAGACATAGATGGTGGTAAAGCCCGAACACTGCTTCCCCATTTTTTATTGGGTGTGGAAGCCATTGATAATTTGATCACGGCTCCTTTTACAAGGTCTTTATGGAAAAACCATGGCTTGTTGAGCGGCGCTCCGTTAAAGGTAGCAGACTGAATGAATTTGTTGGCCCGAGAGCTTTTGGGTGCTGCTATGGTTATTGTTTTTCCGGAATAGTATGTTGGATTTAAATGAATGGTGATCTCTTTAAAAATCGGGCTGCCGATTTCATACACCGGTTGCTGATCTGCTCCGCCGCGCATAGAAAAAATACCCATTTTCATTAGCACCGCCAGAGAGCCCATGAGCCCCTGGTCTTCATCTCCGCTATAACCATACTCGGGCGAAAGTCCGCTGTACACCGAATCAATGACGGCTCTCGACCAATATTGTGTTAACCAGGGTGAGCCGGAATAATTAAAAAGATAGGCCATCTGCATACAGGGTTGGTTGCCATAATTAATATATGACAAGGCCGATTCATCTACCCCTCCGGCTGCAATATTATTACCCGTAACACCTGTACGAACTCCGTGTACCGTAGATTTGAACTGGCTTTTAACGGATGCTTCAAAGGAGTAGTTTAGTTTATCCGTGAATTTTTCTTTTCCTCCCATCAGACCAATCAGGCCCGCAACATCATGCGGTACCATCCAGGTAGATTGAACGGCATTGGCTTCTACCCATCCGTTATCATAAACCATAGAATCAAAAGGACTCGCAAAGTCACCGTTCATATTTCTGACCCTCATCCAGCCTGTAGAGGAATCAAACAGATTTTTATAATTGGCAGCACGTTTGCTGAATAACCGGTAATCAGATTCTTTGCCCAACGATTTAGCCATTTGCGCCAGTGCCCAATCCTGATAAGCATACTCCAGTGTTTGACCCGCTCCGTCCTGGTGCGAACCGTATTTTTTGTCGGACAGCGGATAAGGAATATAGCCCCTGTCTATATAGTAGTCTATTCCACCTCCGATGGATGTATTGTGTTCATAACCGGATTTGCTCATCAACCCTCCTGGGAAATGATTTTTCCGCATCCCTTCGTAGGCAAGGGATACATCAAAATTTCTGATGCCCTTCATGTAGGCACTTACAATAAATGGAGTGCTGGTTGCACCAGTCATTACGTAGGTATAATTGCCTCCTGCCGGGCCGCGGGGAATAAGTCCGCCATCTTTGTACATCTGCAGCATGGAGTTGACAAACTCTTCGGTAATTTCCGGATACACCAGGTCCCAGAGGGTATTCAGTGTCCATTGGGCGCCCCAGAAAGAATCTGAATTATAGTGATTGAACAACGGCTTGCCGTTCTTTCCAACAGGGATCTGTTGAATGCGTTTTTGGGTTCCGGTACGATCGCAGTATTGTCCATTTACGTCGCTTACAATTCTGCGACCCTGTAAACTGTGAAAGAGATCGGTGTAAAACCGGCTTTGTTCGGTTTTCGTTCCCCCTTTAATTGCTATTTTTTTTAATTGGTCATTCCAGACTGTTCTGGATTCATCAACGATCTGGTCAAAATTCCAGTGGGGCAATTCGGTTACTAAGTTCAATCTGGCCTGCTCTATACTCACATAGGAGATGGCCACTTTCATCAGCCGCTCCTCTTTGTTTTTAGTGGGGAATGTTACATAGGCACCAATCCGTTCTCCTTGTATTGAATCGATCATTGGCTGATCGATTCCTTTTTTCCATCCGCCTAAAGCCGCGAAGGGTTTATTGAACTGAATCACAAAAAATACTTCAACCGGTTTGGGCCTTCTGCGGGTAGGAGCCATTACTGCATAGCCTACCACTTCCTGGTTGCTGGTTTTCCTGATGTAACCACTTTGTGTATCGGAGGGTCCAAGCTCTACAGAGAGGTCTATCAAAATATTACTCTCCTCAGCAGCAGGAAAAGTGTACCGGTGAAAGCCAACCCTTGTTGTGCTGGTGAGCTCTGCATCTATATTGTATTTTTCCAGATGCACTTTATGGTAGCCGGGCCGGATGATTTCTTTTGAGTGCTTAAATAAAGACCCATATACTTCCGGACCGCTTACCCCCATTGACTTTCCGGTTGTTGGTAAAACGGGCACTCCCGATAATTGCCAGCAATGGATATGACTGAAAAATTTGATGGAGTCTTTATTGTACCGGTATCCTGCGCCCCAGTCTCCTGCATAGGAGTTATCGGGGCTAAGGTTGACCATTCCAAATGGCCGGGTGGCAGAATTAAAATAAAACCACCTGGAATTGGCGGCGTCTAATAAAGGATAAACCAGGTCAACGGGTTCCTTAGCCGGAGTGGTTCCCTTTGTTTGACTGATACTCTGATTCCACAACCCACTGCTTGAAACAAATAATAAAATCAGGAAACAGGTGTTAATTCTTTTTATATTATTCATTTCAACATTTATTTGATCAGAAAATACCCGTAATTTCGTTTTCGTTTAAAAAACTAAACCGATTTAGTAAATCTAAATTAGGCCTTTTTTTAAATCAACATTCTTTTTTTTACATCACAGCAATACATGGATAAAGGGGTATATATAGGAGCAGACATTGGAGGATCACATATTTCTGTTGCAGGCGTAGATGCTGATACCCGCAAAATCTGTACGGCCGTGCAACGTAAACAGATCAGTGCAGACATTGAGGCAGAAAGCTTTATCGGAATTTTAAACAGCCTGATTGCCTTATCCCTCTCAGAAATAAAGGACTATAACTTACAGGGAATCTGTTGCGCCTTTCCAAGTGCGTTCGATTATACGAACGGAATAGCACAGTACGATGGCTCTAACAATAAATTTGAAAAACTGGTTGGTCTTAATGTGCGGAAATTGATCACCGGATCTCTCGCAGTTTTTGTACCCGTTTCATTTTGCAATGATGCACATTCTTTTTCTCTGGGAGAATACGCGCTGCTTCCCAATACGCAGATGAATATGATGGCCATTACCCTTGGATCTGGTTTCGGTTCTTCATTCATTAATGATTATCGGTTACTTTCTGTTACAGATGCCGCTATTCCAAACAACGGGGAACTGTATAACTGGCCCTATAAAAGCGGGGTGGCAGAAGATTATTTTTCTTCTAAAGCCCTGATAGATGGCTATTTCCTTAAAACAGGCATACGGGCAGAGGGTGTTAAAGAGATCAAGATGGCTGCAGAAGAAAAGGACCGCAGCGCGATAGAATTATTTGAATCGTTTGGAACAGATCTGGGTAGCTTTTTATTGCAATGGGCCCAACGTTCCCATATAGAAGTGATCGTAATCGGGGGCAGTATTTCAGGTGCCTGGGATTTCTTCTATCCCTCACTCATCAGGGTATTCGCAGATGCCGGCTCCGCCTGCAAGGTAACCCTGTCGGATCATCCCGAAGAGGCTAGCATAAGAGGTGCTGTTTTTTCCTATATTACAGGATAAAATCATTGTATGAAATATTTACTGGTGCTGCTATTCTGCAGTTTTTCATTCATTGCCGTGCAGGCACAGCAAAATCAAACAACAGGGGCTCAACCTGATAAGAATAAAAAAACAATTACTGTGGAAGCTGCATGCGGTCAATGCCAGCTTGGCCTGGAGGGAAAAACCTGTGATCTGGCAGTACGCTTCAATGGCAAAGCTTATTTTGTTGATGGCACCAAAATAGACAGTCATGGTGATGCACATGCCAACGATGGATTTTGCAATGCTATCCGTAAAGCGGAGGTACAGGGTGAAATTGTCAACAACCGGTTTAAGTCTACTTATTTTCACCTGATTCCGGAAACACCTAAAAAATAATAAGCGGTATGCAACCGGTAAAAAATATCATTTTTGATTTGGGAGGTGTTTTTCTGAACATCAATTACCAGCTCACCAGACAGGCTTTTGTAGAGCTGGGGGTGGGTCATTTTGATGCGATGTTCACGCAGCATCATTCCAATGACTTGTTTGAATTACTGGAAACCGGTAAACTATCGGATCAGCAATTTTATGATGCTTTTAGAAAAGAGAGTGCCACCGGTTTGAGCAATGACCAGATCAAAACTGCCTGGAACGCATTGCTGCTCGATTTTCCGGAGGAACGGATCAGTTGGCTGGAACAGATCAAAGATCGGTATAATATATACCTCTACTCCAATACCAACCAGATCCATTATGATCAGTTTATGGCAGATTTCTCTAAAGCCTATCCGGGTAAGGATTTCAACAATTATTTCCTTACAGCCTATTATTCCCAGACGCTGGGGCTGAGAAAACCTTATGTGGAGTCTTTTCAGCAGATCCTGGTTAAGGAGGCACTGAATCCGGAAGAAACCCTTTTTATAGATGATACCATTAAAAATATTGAAGGGGCGCAGAAAGCAGGCATGCAAACCATTCATCTGGTAGCACCCATGACGGTGCTGGATCTGGGGTTGTAGGATATTTTACACGCGACTTTGGCCAAACAAAGTCTATCTCACTTCCTCAAACTCTATATAATCATCCCGCTTGGGGCTGGTGGGGGCTGCAGATTTTGTTTCAGGGGCAGACGGCTGCTGCTGGGTCTGTGCATACTGCTTTTGTTGAAAAGCTTGTTGTTCCTGCATTTCAGTCATTTTCTTTTTCAGCTGGCTGGCTGTTTTGGAGATAGGTACCACCAGTTCAAATATGAACCGGTATGCCAGGTAAATCATTAAGCACCAGAATAATATCTTAAACATAAGGGCATAAAAATACCCAAAAAGGGGTCATCGGGGCCTAAACGATTGTTAAAATGAGCTAAAATCGGAAGAACGGTAAATATTTGGAGGTTAACCGCCTTGTTTCGTATATTTGCACCATCAAAGAACAATAAAGAAGGGAACGACTATCGTTCCCTTCTCCTTTTTTAATATGGCAACAGACCCGAACATTGCAACAATTGAGCAGATGCTGAATGGCATTCTTGCAGACGAACCTGCTTATTTTCTGGTATCCGTAACAATAAACACCGGCAATAATATCAAGGTTTTTGTAGACGGGGATGAGGGAGTTAAGATCGAAAGATGTGTTTCCTACAACAGAAGGCTGTATAAGCTGATCGAAGAAGCCGGTATGTATCCCGAAGGCGATTTTTCGCTGGAAGTTTCTTCTCCCGGCATCGAAGAGCCTTTAAAACTGCATCGCCAGTACACCAAGAATATTGGCAGAACGGTACTGGTACAGCTGGCAGACGATTCAGAGCAGGAAGGAGTACTGGAAGCAGTGGCAGCGTCAGCTATCACTATTCTAACCACAACCGGAAAGGGTAAAAAAGCGGTTACTGAGCAATTGGTAATCCCATTCGAAAATATAAAATCAACAACCGTTCAAATTAAATTTTAGCAGAAACAAAAAACAGCGCTATGGCTAGTATAAATCTTATTGAGGCGTTTCAGGAATTTAAAGATGCAGAAAGTATAGATCGTCCCACGATGATGAAAGTGGTGGAAGATGTATTTAAAACTTTGCTGCGCAAAAAATTCGGAAGCGATGAGAACTTCGACGTAATCGTAAACGCAGAGAAAGGTGATCTGGAGATCATCCGCCGCCGTATGATTGTTGAAGATGGTGAAGTAATGGATCCATTGGCTGAAATCGCTTACACCGATGCTGCTAAAATTGAACCTGACTTTGAAGTAGGTGAAGAACTCTACGAAGAAGTGGATATTCTTGATTTTGGCCGTCGTGCTATTCTGGCAGCCAAACAAACGCTGGCAAGCCGTATCAGCGATCTGAAGAAGAACGCGCTGGTTAAAAAATACGAAGACAGAATCGGGGAAATCCTCAGTGCGGAGGTTTACCAGGTATGGAAAAAAGAAGTTTTACTGCTCGATGAAGAAGGCAATGAACTGATTCTTCCTAAATCTGAACAGATTCCCCAGGATTACTTTAAAAAAGGAGAAAATATCCGCGCCGTGATTGCACGCGTTGATATGAAAAATAATTCACCGGTAATTATTCTGTCCAGAACCAGCCCGCTGTTTCTGGCCAAATTGCTGGAAATTGAGGTTCCCGAAATTTTTGATGGTCTTATTGCCATCAAGAAGATCGTTCGTGATCCGGGAGACCGTGCCAAGGTAGCTGTTGAATCTTACGATGATCGTATTGATCCGGTAGGTGCCTGCGTTGGTATGAAAGGAAGCCGTATTCACGGTATTGTTCGTGAACTGAAGAACGAAAATATTGACGTCATTAATTTTACTACCAATATTCAGTTGCTCATTCAGCGTTCATTAACACCTGCCAAGATCAGCTACATGGATTTGGATAATGATAAGAAACAGGCCAATGTATACCTGAAAGCAGACCAGGTTTCCCTGGCTATCGGCCGCCGTGGTGTAAATATCAAACTGGCTTGTGAATTAACAGGTTATGAAATAGATGTGTACCGTGAAGATGAAGAGGTAAGTGATGAATTTGATATTGACATGGATGAGTTCAGCGATGAAATTGAACCATGGATTATTGACGAATTCAAGAAAATTGGTTGTGATACTGCCAAGAGCATTCTGAAATTAACCGCAGATGAGCTGGAAAGAAGAACCGATCTGGAGCGTGAAACAATCGACGAGGTTAGAAAGGTATTACAAGAAGAATTCGATAGAGAAGAGTAAGCAGCTAATAAGCACGTATCTTTGTCTGGAAGCATAAAAGCTTTCAGACGTTGATTGGTGCCAATATGAAATGTCCATGGACAATAGTCCATAGCCCGTGGACAAAGCGTATGGACCATGGACTTAAAAACAAAGAATGTCAGAACTGAAATTACCAAGACTGTTAGCAGCCGCCAAAGAATTTAACATTGGTCAGGATACCCTGATCGATTTTTTGGTGAAGAAAGGATTTAATAAGGACGACCTGAAGCCCACAGCAAAGCTCCAGGACGACCAGTATCGTGCCCTCCAGGCAGAGTTCCAGGGCGATAAAGTGGCCAAGAACAAGGCAGATCAGGTTGAAATACCTAAAGTAGCTCAGTCTGAGGCACGTAAAAAGAAGGATGAGGAAGAAATCACCTTCAGAAAAGAGGATAAAAAAGCAGCCCATCCGGCTCCAGCCCCTGTAGCCGAAGTGAAAGCTGAAGTGAAGGCGGAAGTAAAAGCTGAGGTAAAAGTAGAAGCGCCTGCTCCGGTAAAAGAGCCGGCCCCGGCTCCAGCTCCTGTTGTTGTTGAAGCTCCGGCTCCTGCACCAGTGGTGGTAGTGGAAACTCCTGCACCGGTTGCCGAAGTAAAACCGGTAGCCCCCATTGTACCCGCACCTGTTCCAACAGCTGTTGAACCAGAAAAAACGAAAATAGAATCACCCGGACTGGAAGGCCCTAAAGTGATTCATAAAATAGATCTTTCTACCATCGACTCTTCTACCCGTCCTAAAAAAACAGTGAAGAAAGCAGAGCCGGTTTCAGTAGCAAAGCCTTCTGAAAAAGCAACACCTGCTGTTAAACAACCCCAAGCTTCTGTTTCAAAAGCACCAGCTCCGGTAGTTGAAGTACCAAAACCAGTAGCGCCCGTTCCTGAAGCAGATGTGCTTCCAACCATCGAAAATATTCGTGCGGAGAAGTTAGAAGGTCCTAAAATTTTAGGAAAAATTGAACTTCCGATCAATAGCGATACCCGTCCTAAGCCAATTGGCAGGGATGAAAAACGCAAACGCAAACGTATTCCTGTAGACAAGAAGGGAGACAATATTCCTACTCCTCCTGTTGCAAAAGATGCAGAAGGAAGACCTTTAACCGGACCTAACCGTCCGATTTTACCTGCCCGCAACAACAACCCAACTGGTGGTGGCGGTGGATTTAATCGCGGTGGAACAGGTGGTGGATTTAACCGTGGCGGAACAGGTGGTGCCCGTGGTGGTAGCAGAGACAGGAACGCACCTCGTCAGGAAGACAAAGAAATCGATCAGAAAGCTATTCAGGAAAAAATCCGTGAAACGCAGGCCAAGCTTGCCGGAACGGGTGGAAGAGGAAAGAGCCTGAAAGCAAAATACAGAAGGGCTAAGCGCGATGAAGCTGCTGAGTCTATGGGTGATGATATGATGGATGATAACAAACTGCAGGTAACTGAGTTTGTTACAGTTAGTGAACTGGCCAACCTCATGGATGTAAGCTTTGCCGATGTAATCGGCAAGTGTATGAACCTGGGTATCATGGTATCTATCAACCAGCGTCTGGATGCGGAAGTAATTGAACTGGTTTCCAGCGAATTTGGATTTGAAGTAGAATTCATTGGTGTGGAAGATGCAGATGAAATAGATGAAGACGATGAAGCGGATGATGAAGCTGCACAAATTCCACGACCTCCGATTGTAACGATCATGGGTCACGTGGATCATGGTAAAACATCATTGCTCGATTATATCAGAAGTGCCAATGTGGTTGCCGGTGAGGCCGGTGGTATCACCCAGCACATAGGTGCGTATGAAGTAACCCTTCCAAACGGAAGAGCCATTACTTTCCTGGATACTCCTGGTCACGAAGCATTTACGGCCATGCGTGCCCGTGGTGCAAAAGTGACCGATATATCTATTATAGTAGTTGCTGCGGATGATGCGGTGATGCCTCAGACAAAAGAGGCCATCAGTCACTCTCAGGCAGCGTCTGTACCAATGATCTTTGCAGTCAATAAGATAGATAAAGACGGAGCTAATCCGCAGAAAATATACGAACAACTGTCTCAGATGAATATTCTGGTTGAGGCATGGGGTGGTAAGTTCCAGAACCAGGAATTATCTGCCAAACAGGGTCTGAACGTAGATCAGTTGTTGGAAAAAGTATTGCTGGAGGCAGATGTGCTTGATCTGAAAGCCAACCCTAACCGGGAAGCTACCGGAACAATCATCGAAGCATCGCTCGATAAAGGCCGTGGTTATGTAGCTACTATCCTTGTACAGAATGGTACTTTAAGACAGGGTGATCTGATCGTTTCCGGTCAGCATTACGGCCGTGTTAAAGCCATGTTCAACGAACGGAACCAGCGTATTGAAGTGGCGCCTCCATCTACTCCGGTAGTGATACTCGGACTAAACGGTGCACCGCAGGCTGGTGAGAAATTCAAAGTATTTGAAGACGAAGCAGAGGCTAAAGAAACAGCTACCAAGCGTTCCCAGATCCTTCGTGAACAAGGTCTTCGTGCCAGAAAACATATTACGCTCGATGAAATCGGCCGTCGTTTGGCACTGGGTAACTTTAAAGAACTCAATATCATTATTAAAGGTGACGTGGATGGTTCTGTAGAAGCATTGAGTGATTCATTACAGAAACTCTCTACCGAAGAAATTGCTATCAGAGTGGTATTGAAAGGAGTTGGTCAGATCTCTGAAAGTGATGTATTGCTGGCTGCAGCATCGGATGCCATCATCATCGGATTTAACGTACGCCCTTCTATGCAGGCTAACAAACTGGCCGAAACAGAAGGCGTGGAAATTAAACTCTACTCTATTATCTACACCGCTATTGACGATGTGAAGAGTGCGATGGAAGGTATGCTTGAACCTAAGTACCAGGAGAAGATCACCGCTAACGTGGAGATCCGTGAAGTATATAAATTCGATAAAGCAACTGTTGCAGGATGTTTTGTTCTGGAAGGAAAGATTGCGCGTAACAGCAAGATCAGGATCATCCGGGATGGTATTGTGGAGTATCCGAAAGGAGAAGGCCAGAGTGCAGAACTTGGCAGCTTGAAACGCTTTAAAGATGATGCGAAGGAAGTAGCTTCTAATATGGAGTGTGGTTTAACTATTAAGAACTACAATGATATTAAGGTGGGTGATATCGTAGAAGCATTTGAAGAAGAAGAAGTGAAACGTACTTTATAAGAAACAGTTTAAATAAAGCCTCAAGCCCGCGCCATATTATTTTTTGTACCGGCGGCTGGTTTGAGGCTTTTATGTTTTGTTAAAAGCGGTTCGGGTTCAATAAAACAGTCATTGTTTGTTTATTTTTGATAAATATGAAATTGATGAAGCAACTGGTAATAATAGGCGCATTGCTCGCTACCGGAATTTTTTCCGGTGTACAGGCACAGTCTAAAAAAGTGATTGCAGATAAAATTGTAGGTCAGGTAGGTGATAAGATCATTCTCCGTTCCGACATCAATAATGCTATTGCCGATATGAAGCGTCAGGCACAGGGTCAGGAAAATGCGGTTATTCCTACGGAATGTCAGGTACTGGAAAGTCAGCTGATCCGTAAGGCCTTACTGTTACAGGCTCAGAAAGATTCATTAACAGTTGGGGAAGATGAAATTGAAGCCGAACTGGACAACCGGATCCGCCAGACCATTCAGCAGTATGGTTCTAAAGATATTCTCGAAGAGATTGCCGGTAAAACAGTGTATCAGTTAAAAGACGATTTCCGCGAACCATTTAAAGAGCAGAAACTGGCCGATCAGATGCAGCGTAAAATTGTGGATGCCATTAAAATCACTCCTACAGAAGTAAAATTTTTCTATAATAAAACGCCAAAAGACAGTCTCCCATTCTACGAGAGTGAGGTAGAGATCAGCCAGATTGTTGTACATCCTAAAGCCAATAAAGACGTAGAAGATTATATATCCAAGCAACTGTACGATTACAAAAAACAGGCAGAGGTACAGGGTACTAAAAAGTTTGAGCAACTGGCAAAAAATTATTCTGAAGATCCTGCTGTTAAAGAAAACGGGGGTCAGTATACTTTAAACAGGAACGATAAATTCTGGGATCCTGCATTTTTAGCAGGTGCTTTCCGTTTAAAGGAAGGCCAGATCTCTCCGGTGATCAAATCTAAGTTCGGCCTGCACATCATCATGATGATCAGCCGTTCAGGCGATGAGGCCATTATTCGTCACATACTCCGTATTCCTCCGGTAACCGATGATGAAATCAAGGAAACCAAAGAAAAGTTAGACTCTATCCGCAGCAATATTCAGAGTGGAAACATCAGTTTTGCTGAAGCGGTTAGTAAATACAGTGATGATGAAGGAAGCAAATTCAGTGCAGGTGCATTTGCAGGAAGGGACGGATCTACATTTATTGCGCTGGATCAGTTAGACAAGGACATGATCAAACCGATCAGTATCATGAAACCGGGTGATGTATCAGAACCACAGATCTATGTAGACGATCGTAACCGAAGAGTGGTAAGGCTCATCTATTTTAAAACCAAAAAAGAGCCTCACCGAGAGAACCTGAAAGAAGATTATAACCGGGTTGCACAACGTGCACTGGAAGATAAAAAATCAGCTGCATTGGAAAAATGGTTCAAGGAACATATTCCAACTTATTATGTACTGATCGACAAAGATTACTCCAATTGTTCAGGTTTAGACGACTGGCGGATCGCTGCAAATAATGCGGCCAAGAACAGGGAAAACTAATACAACAGCTATTAATCGATAGACTACCAGAAGGGTTTACAGGACATGAACGGTCTTGTAAACCCTTTTCAGTTTAATTGATTTGGAATATATATATGAAATGATGAAAACAAGAACCATACAACAGATCACCTACGGACAGCCCATGGATATGGGTGGATTCCCCATCCGTCAGGCACTACCTTCCCGCAATGTAGAAATGCTGGATCCGTTTTTGTTATTGCACCATGCCGAATTAACGGTGTCAAAAAATATTGATGTGAAAAACGCCGGCGTTGGTCCGCATCCGCACAGGGGGTTCTCTCCGGTTAGTTTTATTTTCAAAGGAGGGGTTCACCACAGAGATAGCAGAGGCAATGACAATGTCATCTATGCCGGTGGTACCCAGTGGATGAATGCCGGTATGGGGGTTATTCATAGCGAAAGACCCCCTGCTGATATTCATGAAATGGGTAGTGTGCAGGAACTGATTCAGCTATGGATCAACACACCCGCAAAACATAAGATGGATGCGCCTGTATATATTCCGTTAACTGCTGCGGAAACTCCGGTGGTTCAATCGGATGATCAATTGACCCGTATTCAGGTAATTTCCGGTGAGCTCAATGGGATAAAAGGACCTGTTCAACCCCTTTCTCCGGTTAATATGTTTACAGTACGCATGAACAAAGGCGGACAATATTTTATTCCTTTTGCCGAATCGCACAATGCATTTATTTATGTACTGAACGGTATTGTACAGCTGGGGGATGCGGAGGAAATAGAAGAGTTCTATATGGCTTTCTTTAATAAGGATGGCACAGGAATTGCGTTGACTGCTCTGGAAGACAGTCTGCTCCTGGTTGGAACGGGAGAACCGCTGAAAGAAGCAGTTGCGGCGCATGGTCCTTTTGTAATGAATACACAAACCGAGCTGATGGAAGCTTTCCGCGATTACCAGCTTGGTAAAATGGGTGTACTGATAGAGGAGTAGAGGCGCAGGGCTTTGCTTTTCTGAATTGAACAGGCTGAAAGAATCAATCTATTCATACATATTAAAATTTTAAAAAATGGCAACGTACAAAATCGATGGAATGCACAGTGAAATTACTTTTAAAGTAAAACACTTAATGATCACCAATGTTACCGGTAGCTTTAAAAAATTTGATGCTACGATGGAAGCCAGTGCTGAAGATTTCAGCGATGCAAAAATCAGTTTTGAGGCAGCTGTGAACAGCATCTCTACTGATAATGCAGACAGAGATAATCACCTGAAAGGGGATGATTTCTTTGCAGCCGATAAATTTCCGGTACTCAGTTTTACCTCCACTTCTTTGACCCACAAATCGGGCAGCGACTATATTTTAAAAGGGGATCTGACCATTAAAGGTGTTACAAAGCCGGTTGAATTAGCGGTTGAGTTTGGTGGTACCATGACTGATTTTTATGGTCAGTTTAAAGCTGGTTTTGAAATCACCGGTAAAATCAAGCGCAGTGAATTTGGTCTTACCTGGAGCGCCGTAACAGAAGCAGGCGGAGTTGTAGTAAGCGATGAGATTAAATTAAACATGGCAGTTCAGATGGTAAAACAGGCATAATATTCCTGTTTTAAACAAGTTGGATGCTTATTTGTAAATAGTATATGAACATAGAAATTATAGCTGGCAGCCCCAGAGCCGCCAGTGTAACACACCGGCTTGCATTGCATCTGGAGCAGGCATTAAGAAAGAACACCCCACATACAATAGGAATAATTGATATACGTGAATGGAATCTGCCTTTATTGCAGGATGTGTTTTCGTCGGTAGAGCAAACACCCGAATCATTTAAGCCACTGGCACAAAGAATGTTTGCCGCTGATGCGTTTATTCTGGTAACCCCGGAATACAACGGAAGCTATTCCCCTGCAATGCAAAATCTGCTGGATCATTTTCCAAAGCAATCCCGAAAAGCTTTTGGGTTGGTTACTGCCTCGGTAGGTGGAATGGGTGGAATGCGTTCCAGTCAGCAGTTGTTGTTGCTGGTTCCCGGATTATTTGGTATTGCCTCTCCCAATATGCTCATTACGCCATTTGTCGATAAGAAATTTTCTGCAGAAGGTGATTTGCTGGATGCGGGTTTCCAAAAACAGATCGATAATTTTATCCATGAGTTTTTATGGCTGGCACAAACCCTGCAAGCGGGTAAAGAACCGATATAAATAACATAAAAAAGGTGGCGGAGTTGTAACTTCGCCACTTTCTTTTAATATATACCATGAGCGACGAAATAAAACACGAATGTGGTTTGGCTTACATTCGTTTACGTAAGCCTTTTTCCTACTATTTACAGAAGTACGGAACAGTTACCTACGGCCTTAACAAGCTGTATCTTCTGATGGAAAAGCAGCACAATCGTGGTCAGGACGGCGCAGGTCTTGCTGCCGTAAAATTACATACCGAACCAGGAAATCCATTTTTGCACCGCTTACGCAGTAGTGCGCAGCAGCCAATTGCAGATTTATTCTTTAAAATAGGACAGGAGATCCAGGAACTGGAAAAATACCAGCCTGATATTAAACTGCACCCCGGATTAATGAAAGGACATCTTCCTTTTCTGGGTGAATTATTACTGGGGCATTTACGCTATGGTACCCAGGGTAAAAACAATATTGAATTCTGTCATCCTTTTATAAAAAGGAATCTCACTCCCGGAAAAAATCTGGCGCTGGCGGGCAATTTTAATCTGGTGAATACAGATGAATTGTTTGAGATGATTGGAATGGAACCGGGTGATTTTCAGAAGCAGAGTGATCTGGCTGCTATGATGGAAGTACTGCACTACTACTTAAGCGAAGAAGACACACTGCACCCTAACCAGGCAGATATTGCCACTGTATTAAAGAAAGCCACTGCTTTATTTGACGGCGGATATACCATTGGCGGATTATTGGGTAACGGACATAGTTTTGTAATGCGGGATGCACACGGCATACGTCCGGCCTATTACTATATTGATGATGAAGTGATTGTTGCTGCCAGTGAACGTGCCGCTATCCGAACAACATTTAATGTTGCAGAGAATGAGGTTCAGGAACTGATGCCGGGTATGGGATTGATTGTGGATGATAAAGACGGGTACAGTATTCAACAGATACTGGAACCCAAAGAAAGAAGGGCCTGTTCTTTTGAAAGAATTTATTTCTCCAGAGGCAGTGATGAAAAAATTTACAGGGAACGCATTGCACTCGGGCATCATCTCAGCCGAACTGTGCTGGACCGCATCAATCATGATTTAAAGAATACTATTTTCTCCTATATTCCCAACACTGCTGAAGTTGCTTTTTACGGACTGGTAAAAGGGATGGAGGAATACCTCAATAAAATTAAAGTAGAACGGATCTTAAGCTGGGGCAATGATTTTTCGCCGGAGAAGCTCGAAGAAATGGTGAACCGCAAGATCCGTCAGGAAAAAATTGCCATCAAAGATGTTAAGCTCCGGACGTTTATTACCGAAGATGCGAACCGGAACGAAATGGTGCAGCACGTTTATGACATCACTTATGGTACTGTCCGTAAAGATGAAGACACCCTGGTAGTTATTGACGATAGTATTGTTCGTGGTACCACCCTCAAGGAAAGTATTGTTCGGATGTTATCCCGTTTGCAGCCAAAAAACATCATAGTAGTTTCATCTGCTCCGCAGATCCGTTATCCGGATTGTTATGGTATTGATATGAGCAAGCTGGGAGATTTTATTGCTTTCCGTGCCGCCATTGCATTACTGAACGACCGCGGTATGGAACATATTCTTGCTGAAGCGCAGGACAGAATTAATCAGTTGATAGAAACCAATCAGCTGCACACAGAAAATGTGGTCCGCCAGATTTATAAACCATTTACTACACAGGAGATCTCTGATAAAATAGCCCAACTGATTACTCCTGCTGGTGTAGACCTGCCGATTCAGGTGATCTATCAAACGATTGAGGACCTGCACGATAGTTGCCCTACGAATACCGGCGACTGGTATTTTACAGGTAATTATCCTACACCCGGTGGTAACAGAGTAGTGAATAAAGCGTTCCTGAATTATTTAGAAGGGAAAAATGTAAGGGGATATTAACTCTATTTATCCATTTTTTTAATAAGGGTATTCATGGTAACTAAAAGTTCATTCACTGAATGATTGGTAACTGTGTTTTCATGAATGGGTATTGCATTATGAATTCCACCAACATGATTAGGAGTAGTAATTAATTCAAAGAAACTTTTGTTGAGTGCTTCTGCAATATGCTCTATTCGAGAAACGGAAAGATCGGTTTTACCAGTTTCTATTTGACTTAAAGCGCTTGGTGTAATGCCTATCAGTTTTGCCAATGAGTGTTGTTTTAGTTCAGCCATTTCTCTATGGCGCTGAATATTTCTACCAATAATTTCTTTGGCTTTCATATATATTTTGGATTTGGCTTAATAAATATATGATTTTACTTAATATAATTAAGTGCTTTTTTCGAGGGGCGGAGAGTAAAATTTTTAATTTCACACTATATCAGATATGAATTCTTGGATTTTCTTTTCCAAGTCTTATGGCCAAGGATAAATAAACTGGAGTATAACCAAAGAAAAACCACTGAAATACAACCATGGTGTTAGATAGGTTGTTTAATTCAATTTTTTAAAATGAAAAAACTAATTGTAATCTTTGTCTTATCTTTTTTTCTTTTTAGTTGTCAAAAGTCTGAAAACTTAATAGTAAATGAAGTTGAAAAAACAGATCAAGAAATTGTTCAGATAATTCTCAAAAATGAAGAGTTTAAACAATTCAACACGAATTTGAGTAAAATAGTTCAGTTATCAAATATTGCCAGAGTCAATAGAAATAAAAATTTAGATGGTCTTAACTCAATAGCTAAAAAAGTTATTTCTCGTGAAACAGCAACAAGTTTCCTAATAGAGTTAGGGTTATTAAACTCAGATCAGATAATTTTACTGAATGAACAAAATTATAACATCTTAAATAAAATAATAGCTGAAATTCCTAGTTTAAAAAAATCTCAACAAAACCGCATTATTAATTTGTTTAATTTGGCAATCATATCTTCAAAGAATCAAACAGAGTTGGATAAATATTTGATTAGATCTAATGACATTTGTTCATCTGCCT
Organism: Sphingobacterium thalpophilum; assembly: GCA_943325035.2. Lineage (GTDB taxonomy): Bacteria > Bacteroidota > Bacteroidia > Chitinophagales > Chitinophagaceae > Sediminibacterium. The sequence goes on from CALPNW020000012.1 coordinate 22,356, forward strand.
ATGGATCAGGAATGAATAATTGTTCAAATGAATTAGCTTTAGAACTAGGCGCAGCAGCCGTTGCTGGTGCAGCAGGTTCTCTAGCTGGTTCACCTGCTGCAGGGGCTATGATATATTTTGGAGGTGTAGCTTTGGCTTATATGCATGAACACTCATGTAGACAAAATGTTGTAGGAGTGTGGCAAGTTTGCAGAGCAGAACACCCTCTTCACTAATGAATTTACAGAATATGAGTAATACAATCATTAAAAGAAATGATACTATTATAGTAGTAATTTTACTAGTCGTTTTTGTGTCATATCTATTTGTTAATAATTTTTTTACTAAATCGTTAACTCAGAAAGGTTTAGAATACTACTATTATTGTAAAATATTTTTTTTAGCTGTTTTTTGGTTTTGTATGCTCCAATATGCAATAAGAACCAAGCGACTAAAGCAATACTTGATTTATTCAATGATTTTTTTTACAGTATCTCTTATTGTTTTTTTTGTCTTTAAATAATTTATTTATAATCAAGTATCACTTAAGATTAAGAGGAACTAGTTTTAACTACTTTCCTCTTAGTCTTAACTTGAGCTATCCAGTTAAAACAATCTGTTGGCTGAAGGAGCTTTCGTGCCAGATTCAATCAGTTTTCTTTGTTTTTACTTATAGTATTTATGCTCATCTTAATTCAATATTAAACCCTATAACAGATTGCATTGATATTCATGCCTGCTCCTACTGAGGCAAATAATACAATATCTCCTGGTTCCAGTTTGTGCTCATCCAGTTCGCCGCGTTTTACCAGATCGTATAATGTGGGTATGGTAGCAACAGAACTGTTCCCTAATTTATGAATGCTCATGGGCATGATATTTTGAGGAACTTCACGGATACCGTATAATTTAAAGAGTGCTTTAATAAAGCCTTCATCCATTTTTTCGTTTGCCTGGTGCAGAAAGAATTTTTTTACTTCAGTAATATCTACGCCTGCTTTTTCCATACAGTCCTTCATGGCAAGTGGTACGTTTTTAATAGCGTACTCATACACTTTACGTCCTTTCATTTTTATATAACGGACAGAAGGATCTGCTCCCGGTAAATAGGATTGCCCCATTGAAATATAATTCACTTCATCTACGCAATGGCTTTGCATACTGGCAGACATGATGCCACTGCTGGTTTCATCCCCTTCAACAGCTTCAATCACAGTAGCACCTGCACCATCACTGAAGATCATGCTGTCGCGGTCATATTGATCGATTACCCTGCTCAAAGTTTCCGTTCCAATTACCAGGCATCTCTTTGCCAGCCCTGCTTTAATAAATGCATCTGCCTGGGTAACACCCAGGATCCATCCCGGGCAGCCAAATAAAACATCATAGGCCACACAGTTTGGATTGCGAATGCCCAGTCCGGCTTTTATATGAGATGCCAGAGAAGGCACTGCATCTGTTTGAATGGTGTTCTTTAATACATTTCCGAAATTATGCGCTACAATGATCTGATCGATGGTTTCCGGATCTATCCCGGCATCATCAATCGCGTGCTTTGCTGCGATCAAACCCATATCCGAGGATTTAAATTCATTGCCTACATATCGCCGCTCTTCTATGCCGGTAATATCTTTGAATTTTTCTACGATTTCCGAAGACGGAGCTGCAATTTTCTGGTGATCTTCTCCATAAAAATCCTGTTCTCCAAACTCTTTGTTTGATTTGATATGCGGTGGGATATAACTACCTGTTCCGGTAATTACTGTGCGGATCTGCGGCATTTTGGATAATTTGTAGTATACCAAATGTAAGTATAAATAAAAAGGGATGCTTGCCATCCCTTTTTATTTTTTAAAAGCTAAAAAGCATTTATAAGTATTGATCTCCCTTATTCCGCTTTACTTCAGCTACATATTCCTTAATAGCCTGTTCTTTTTCTTTTTTGCAGATCAGCAAAACATCCGGTGTATCCACTACAATAAAATCATCCAGCCCCTGCAATACAACCAGCTTTTCATGAGGAGCAGAAACCATGCATTTGGTGGCATCTATCACAATCACGTTCTCTGAAGCCGATGCATTACCCAGGTAGTCTTTTTCCAGATTATCGTAAGCACTGTTCCAGGTTCCCAGATCGCTCCATCCAAAAGAGGAAGGGATTACATATACATTATCGGCCTTTTCCATAATGGCAAAATCAATCGACACATTGGTGCATAAAGGATAAATCCGGTTAATGGCCTCTTTCTCGGAAGGGGTATTAAAGTTGGCCTTCTCTGCATCAAAGAGTTCAAACATTTCGGGCTGGTATTCTTCAAAAGCCTTCATCACATTTTTAACCTGCCAAACAAAAATACCTGCATTCCAAAGAAAGTCTCCACTGGCCAGAAAGGTTTTGGCCAGTTCGAGGTTGGGCTTTTCGGTAAATGTTTTTACCTTATAGATCCCGTCTGCTACCTGCAGTGGTTCATGCTGAATATAACCGTATCCGGTATTGGGATGTGTTGGTTTAATACCCAGTGTTACCAGTGATTTGATATGGCCTACAAAATCCAGTGCCTCTGCAGTAATTTTTTTGAAATTGTCGGTGTCAAGAATCATGTGATCGCTTGGCGCAACAATTAAAGATGCTTCAGGATCTTTCTGGAGAAGTTTATAAGAGATATACGCCACACAGGGTGCAGTATTTTTTCTGCTGGGTTCTGCCAGAATATTTTCTACCGGAAGTTCGGGCAGTTGTTCCTTTACGATTGCTACATATTCGTCGGAAGTAACGATAAAAATATTTTCATTGGGAATAAAAGCGGCATAACGCTCATAGGTCCAGCGGATCAGTGATTTTCCGGTATTAAGAATATCTAAAAATTGCTTGGGATAGGAGGTTCGGCTTTTTGGCCAGAAACGACTGCCGATACCACCAGCCATAATAGCTACATAATGGTGTTTGTTCATTGCAAAAATTTGATTTGAAAAGCTTGATTGATTCCGTGTAATGATACGCAGATATTGAACGGTATTAATAGGAACTTATTGTTTTTTAAACAATTCCTTCCCTGATTAAATCATGTAAATGCAAAATACCAGCGTATTTGCCGTTTTCGGCAACTACCAGCTGACTGATGTCGTGGGCCCTTAAAATGTTAAGGGCTTCAACAGCCAATGCCTGCGGAGAAACAGTAACAGGTCCGGGGGTTAAGATATCACTTGCCAGGATCTTACTGAGATCTTCTGTTTTTTCGAGCATTCTTCTGAGATCGCCATCGGTAATAATTCCCAGTAAGTTATTTCCAGCATCTACCACTGCGGTAACACCCAATCGTTTTTCGGTGATTTCTACAATCACTTTTCTGAGCGTGGCATCCGGTAAAACTGCCGGCTTTTCATTGGCAGATGAAATATCTTCTACCCGCAGGTATAAGCGTTTCCCCAGATTTCCTCCCGGATGAAACCGCGCGAAATCGCGATTATCGAAACCGTTCAGTTCCATCAAACAAACAGCCAATACATCTCCCATCACCATTTGTGCAGTAGTACTGCTTGTTGGGGCAAGATTATTCGGGCAGGCTTCTTTATCTACAGTGGTATTAATGACCAGGTCTGCGTTTTTAGACAGAAAGCTTTCCATATTTCCTACCATGCCAATCAGTGTATTCCCAAAGTTCCGGATCAAGGGCACCAATACTTTTATTTCCGGACTTTCTCCGCTTTTGCTGATAACCAGAACCACATCATTTTCAGTGACCATCCCCAGATCTCCATGGATGGCATCCGCAGCATGCATAAATAAGGAAGGGGTTCCTGTTGAATTAAGGGTTGCAACTATCTTTTGGGCTACAATAGCACTTTTGCCAATACCACTGATCACAAGCCGGCCTTTGGATGCATGAATTGTTTGAATAATCTGCTCAAATTTTTCATCAATAAAAGCGGCTAATCCTTTTACAGAAAGACATTCGGTTTCTATCGTATTGAGGGCGGTTTGCTGTATGGTGGGTTTCATGCTTTACAAAGGTAAACTTTAACATTAAAGGGTGTGTATTAACGGCACAGTTAGCTAACTTAGCCCCCCCTTTTACAAAGTACAGGCATTCATCACAAATTGTTGGTTTTTTAAGAGGATTCAGGAATTATTTGTTTAACTTATACAGGCACAGACTGTACCCAGGTACAGAAAATTGATTTTGAGAGATGGCAACCACCAAAAAAGCAGCAGTAAAAAAAATAATCAATAAAAAAGAAGCCCCCAAAGCAACTACCCCCGTTCATACTTACAATATTTACGAGGCGTTAGAGCAGTATTTTGGATTCAGGGAATTTAAAGGAACCCAGGAATCGGCCATCAACAGCCTGTTGAACGGGCAGGATACTTTTGTAATCATGCCAACGGGTGGAGGAAAGAGCCTTTGCTACCAGTTGCCCGCTCTGGTGATGCCGGGTTGCGCCATTATTGTTTCTCCGCTGATTGCCTTGATGAAAAACCAGGTTGATCTGGTAAGAGGATACAGTGAAAATGATGAAGTGGCCCATTTTTTAAACTCATCGCTCAATAAAGGCCAGATCAAAGCGGTAAAAGAGGATCTGAACAACGGCAAGACCAAATTATTATATGTTGCTCCCGAAACATTAACCAAACAGGAAAATCTGGATTACTTCAGTGATCTGAATATTTCTTTTTTTGCAGTAGATGAAGCGCATTGTATTTCTGAGTGGGGACATGATTTTCGTCCGGAATACCGGCGCTTACGCGAAATGATGGATATCATCAATCCGGAGATTCCGGTTATTGCGCTTACAGCTACTGCCACACCAAAAGTGCAGAGTGATATACTCAAAAACCTGATCCTCCGCAATCCCAATGTATTGATTTCCTCCTTCAACAGAACGAATCTGTTTTATGAGATTCAACCCAAGATAGACAAGGAACAGACGGTAAAAAGCATTGTAAAATTCATCACCCAGCACAAAGGGAAGAGTGGTATCATTTATACCCTTAACCGTAAAACAACCGAGGAACTGGCGGAGTTGCTGGTGGCTAATAAAATCAAAGCAGTTGCGTATCATGCGGGGCTGGATCAGAAATTAAGGGCAAAAAGGCAGGATCAGTTTTTAAATGAGGATGTGCAGGTAATTGTTGCAACCATTGCATTTGGAATGGGGATAGACAAGCCGGATATCCGATTTGTAATTCATTTTAATATTCCCAAGTCCATAGAAAATTATTACCAGGAAACCGGAAGGGCAGGAAGAGATGGCCTTGAAGGGATCTGTGTGATGTACTATTCTCATAAAGATGTTTCTAAACTGGAACACCTCATGCGCGATAAACCTTTGAGCGAACGGGAAGTAGGGGCACAGTTGATTGATGAAATGGTGGCTTATTCCGAAAGTTCTGTTTGCAGAAGAAAAATTCTGCTCCATTATTTCGGAGAACACAGAGATATCGATAATTGCGGACTCTGCGATAATTGCAAACATCCCAAAGAAAAGATAGAAGCTAAAGATGCAGTAGTGAAAGTGCTGAAAGTAGTGAACGCACTGGACGGCAGATTCATTACCGATTATGTGGTGAACGTGCTGATTGGCAAAATGACTCCGCAGATATCAATGTTCAGGCATGATGCTTCTCCGGTATTTGGTATTGGTAACGACCACGAACCTCATTTCTGGAACAGCCTTGTACGGCAGATGTTGCTGGAAAACCTGTTGCTGAAAGATATAGAAGAATATGGCCTGATCAAGGCAAGCCCATTGGGAGATAAGTTCCTTAAGAAGCCTCATTCCTTTACCATTGTGCTGAACAATTTATTTGAAGATGCCAATGAAGATGATGATGATGGCGAGAATCCTTCACAAACAGGAGCAGCGGCGGATGAAAAATTATTTGCCATGCTGATGGAGCTTCGTCAGAAAGAAGCAAAGAAGAAAAACCTTCCGCCTTTTGTGATCTTCCTCGAAAATTCTTTACAGGATGCTGCCACGCTTTACCCAACTACCCTGGAGGAGATGGAAAAGTGCCAGGGGGTCAGTAAAGGCAAGTCGATCAAATACGGTAAGCCTTTTGTGGAAATGATCGCAACATATGTAACGGAAAATGATATTGTAAAACCGGATGAATTTGTTATGCGGAGTGTGGCAAATGCGGCCAGCAATAAAATTTATATCATACAGAACGTTGATAAAAAAATTCCGCTGGAAACCATTGCCAAAAACAAAGGGCTTAAGCTCGATGAGCTGCTCGAAGAGATGGAAACCATTGCTGCCAGCGGTACCCGGCTTAATCTGGATTACGCCATTGATGAGTGGCTCGATGAAGATGACCAGCAAGAGATCATCGAATACTTCAAAAGTTGTGAAACTTCCTCCTTACAAATTGCACAGGAAGAGCTTGCTGAATATGATTATAACTGGGAACAGTTAAAGATCATGCGGATCAAGTTCCTGAGTGTGTATGGTAATTAATAAGCAGCCCTCCGATCAGATCCGGATAAGATCAGCCGGAATCTGTTTGAACCGGATATGATTTTTTTTCAACTCTTTTTCAGATAGTGTGGTGCTGTTTGCATAGATGATGTACTCGTCTGCTTTTGTTTCAATTGCTGCAAGGAACTCATTATCCAGAGCAGTGTTCCGTTCATTTTCATACATGAAGTAATAGGCGGTGCTCAGATACTTACCCAACAGGTAGGGCTCATTTACATAAAACAGATTATTGCAAAAGGCAGATCCGGTTTCACTGAACCAGACGTATTCCCTGATCTGCTTTACAGGAATAGTGTCATTCAGTAATTGCAGGTCAGGGCCTGTAAATAGGGCTTCTCCGATGCTGTAACGATCAAAATACCCTCCTTTGGCTTCTTTATTTTTGTAGCCAGTTATGATCCTTTTTATTGCTGTTGCTGTAATATCTGCTAAATCAGGCTGCTTGCTGACCGAAATGAATTGTCGCCTACCTCCGTCTTTTTTGTTGAGATGAAGAATACAATAGGCAGTGATCACGGAACGGGAATACAGGTCGAGTACAATCATATTCCTGCATGTATCATTTTGTAAGATTGTGCCGATGGACTTTTGCAGGTCCGTAGTAAACAATCCGTCTTCCTCTTCAAATAGAATAATGCCATCATCGCTTAATAGCCGGTTCATTAAAGCATACAGGTGTTTATTCTGGCTGATCCATTCATTGCTGTAAATACAATCGGGTGGAGCTGCATATATCCGGCTCATCTTTCCTTCGTATAAAGGAAGTAAGCTCTTAAGTATTTCTAACTGATCGCCATGAATGATTTTATGTCCATTTGCAGCTTCATTACTGGTTTGAACTCCTTCTTCGTAGTGGTACTCATGCTTTAAAACCCGGTAAGGAACAGCGTTGGTCTGCGCTAAAATCTCATCTTTTTTGATCCATTTAACCGATGGCATAAGGGTTGCTTTTAAAGAATAATATTGTCTTTAAAGTAGTAAAATGAACTATAAGTATACATATAATATTTAAAATACAGTAAAACATACTTTAAGGACAGACTTAAAAGACCCGAATGACCAATTTTGAAGAGTGAAAAAAGTAATAGGTACAAGAATCAGAAAACTCAGGGTAAGCAAAGACTATACGCAGGATAATATGGCTGCTGAACTGGAGATTACCGCAGGAGCCTATGCTAAAATAGAAAGGGGTGAAACAGATCCTTCTGCCACCCGACTCATTCAGATAGCGGAAATTCTTGGGGTAGATGTAATTTACTTCTTTCAGGAAAGTTCCTCTGATCTTCAACTGCTCGATCAGCATGCCAGATACGGCGCAGCCTCTCAACAGGATATTGAGCAGTTGAGTACGCTGATTGGTTCACTCAAAAAAGAGATTGAAAAAATTAAAGCAGAGCTGGCATTGATCAGAAAGCCCAAAGCAAAAAAATAATCCTTCAACCGCGGTCCGGATTTATTTCTTTGCAAATGCCTTTGCCCGCAACGCCGCATTCTCCCTGATACTCAGGTAATACAGATTCATATCTGCCACATGATAGTTTTGGGTGGTATAAAAAATATTCCCAAAGAAATGGGGCTTTTCGGACCATAAAATATTCCCGTTAACAGCAGCATTGGTTACCCTCTTCACTACCTTATTAAAATTAAGCAATACGCCGCCCTTGTTCAGATCCCTTGCTGCGCTGGGTTTACTGCTATCCCAGGTTAGTGGATTCGTTACAATAGCCGTAAATTTTTCAATGGCTACAAATTCTGGTTGGTATCCGTCTTTATAAGTTCTCCAGCTACAGATACAACCTGTTTGCCATGGATTCAGACAGGCTTTCAGGTTACTGAAATAATTGGTTTCTATTGGCATGCCAACTAAATAGGCTGCTACCAGCCTGTTTTTTAAATTGCTGTTGTCGAAAAGCTCTTTCAGTAATCTTTTTCCATGCGTACTACCCTGGCTATGCGATGCAATGATGATTGGTCTGTTATTGTTATAATGCTCGAGATAATACTGAAAAGCAGTTTTGATGTCCTGATAGGCTAATTCAAATGCCGCAATTGCATTGGAAGAATCCGCTGCGTCTTTTGGATAATA
>CALPNW020000013.1 GCA_943325035.2 Sphingobacterium thalpophilum
TAGAAAATCAGACCGACTATAGTATCAATGATCAGTTTGAACTAAACACAGGCGTTGGATATGCCACTGAAACTGCCAACAGCACCCGGTATGATAATAGTACCAACACAAAAATCAACCAAATTGGCTTTGCGTTTTTACAATCCGAATGGAAGCCTGTAAGCCGGCTCACCATTATTGGTGGTGCCCGCTACGACAACAATGAATTATTTGCCGCGGCCTTCAGTCCTAAGCTGGCAATGCAATACAAAGCCAGTAAATCAATTTCGCTGAAAGCAAGTATCGGAAGAGGTTTTAAAGCGCCCGATTTTAGACAGCTCTATTTAAACTTTACCAATGCGGCAGCCGGCGGCTACAGTGTTTTTGGTACAGAAGAAGCGCAGAAAATAATTAACGAGCTGAACCGGAAAGGGCAGATAGCCAGTATGGAAAATGACTTCTACCTGCTTGGTCAGCTGAAACCTGAATTTTCTACCGGTATCAATTTTGGAGGAAGCATTACAGCAGGAAAAAATATTTCCATCACGTTCAATGCGTTCAGAAACAATATTGAAAACCTGATAGACAGCAGGCTGGTTGCTTACAGAACAGGTGGCTCACAAATTTACAGTTACCTCAATGTTAAGAATGCGTTCACCCAGGGGATAGAAACCGAAGTGAATTATCAGGCAACTGCTTCATTTAAAGTAACCGGCGGTTACCAGTTTTTGAATACCGGAGACCAGGATGAAATTAAACTCATCAACGAAGGAAAAGTATATACCAAAGACGCAGGTGGTTTCAGCAGATTAATGCTGCGCAGCGAATACGTAGGCCTGCCCAACAGAAGTAAACACATGGCCAATATCCGTTTTCAGTACGACCTGGAAAAAACCTTCGTGAACCTTCGTTTGAACTACAGAAGCAAATGGGCGGTAACCGATACAGATGGCAATGGCATTTTTAATGCCAACGATGAATTTGCCAGTGGCTTTGTTCAGGTGAATACCTCTGCCGGACAAACCATCAACAATAAATTAAGGATTCAGATTGGTTGCAATAACCTCTTCAATTATGCAGACATCATCAACCTGCCCAATATGCCCGGCAGAACATTTTACACCACCATCGCTTATCAATTTTTAAATAATAAACCTAAATAGACCATGAGAAAAGTAATTTACCTTTTTGCATTAACCCTTGTATTTGCATCCTGCACCAAAGAAACCACCACTACCACAGCAGGAACTTCCGCAACATCCGTAACTGTCAACAATTTACCTGCAGACACTATCATTGGCCTTACGTCTCAGGGTATTCCGTATGGCGCGGGCAAGTATACTTTTTACAGTATTGAAAATAATAAGGTTATTGCCAGTTCGGATAGTGCTACCGGCAAATGGGATCTTGGTTTCCGGGGCACTACCATCATTACCAACAGCGGAACAAGCGGCCCGGGTACCGGTGGTGCATTTGTATATGTAGGACTGTACAATGCCCTTACTGCTATTCCTGCCGATTCTACTTTTAAAACAGACAATGCCCCTGCGTATGCTATTACAGCTGGCAGCAATAAAAGCTGGTATGTTTATGATGGGGTGAATGCACTGGTTAATCCAATTCCGGGAAGAGTACTGGTGATTAAAACCGCAAGCGGAAAATATGCCAAAGTAGAGATCCTGAATTATTACAAAGGTGGTGTTACGCCTGCAGCAACTGCGTCTGATGCCATTAAACTGAATGAACAACGCTATTTCACTTTCCGTTTCACCTTTCAGCCAAACGGAACAAAGGTTTTTTAATTTCAATAAAGTCTTACTGATTGCCCCGCAGATTTACTCATCTGCGGGGTTCTTTTTTTAACAACGTCCTGTAAGAATTATTTCCGATATTGTTCAATAATGATAAAGCAATTCTCTATCCTGTTGTTGATCTGTTGCAGCCTGAACGCAGGTGCACAACAATACAATCCCGATAATGTGAGCCCCCGGATAATGCAGGCTTATGAAAAAGCAATCGGGCTTTTAAGGAATGATGAATTCAAAGAAGCCGTACCGATACTGCTGGAAACCATCCGCAATGACAGCAATTTCGTTGATGGCTATTTATCACTGGCTGGTGCATTTGGCCAGTTAAAACAATACAAGCGGTCGATTTTGTTTTATGAAAAAGCAAAACAGAAAGACCCGGTGTATTTTGCCGTGTACCTGCTGCCTTATTCCATCAACCTGGCCGGTAACGGACAGTTCAGCGAAGCTATGGCTGCCATGGACCAGTTTTTGCAAGTTCCCAAACTAAATGAACGGAGTATAAAAAGCGCTTCCTTCAGAAAAAATTCTTATCAGTTTGCACTGGATTTTGCTGCCAGCCATCCTGCAGACAACTACCAGTTTCTTCCGGTAAATCTGGGAGACAGTGTGAACTCTGCTTCCTCAGAATATTATCCGTCGGTTACTGTTACAGACAGCCTGCTCGTATTTACCAGAAGAGGCAGTCAGGTACGGGAAGATTTTTACCAGAGTGCCATCCGCGGAAAAGAATTTGGTAAATCTGCCCTGATCAACGGAGACATCAATATTGAATCTCAAAAAGGCGCCATCACTGTTTCGCAGGATGGTGAATGGATGTTGTTCACCGGAAGATTTAACGAAGGCGGGTATGGCAATTTTGATTTGTACATTTCATATTACACCCCGCAGGGCTGGAGTGAGCCGCAAAATTTAGGGACTGCTGTGAACACAGAGTTCTGGGAAAGTTCCCCCGCCCTCAGCCCGGATAAACGGGTACTTTATTTCAGCAGTAACCGGCCCGGAGGTTATGGTGGCTCCGACCTTTACGTCAGCTATCGTTCCCCCAGTGGCAAATGGACGCCTGCCGTAAATATGGGGCCGGCAATTAATTCTGCAGGAGATGACCAGGCACCGTTCATTCATGCCGATAACCAAACCCTCTATTATACCTCGAATGGTTTACCCGGATATGGTGGATCCGATTTATATATTGTTCGTAAAAACAACCAGGGTAATTGGGGCAAACCAGAAAATTTAGGATACCCCATCAACACCATTGAGAATGAAGGAAGTCTGGCGGTTTCGGCCGATGGGCTGATCGCTTATTATGCAAGCGACAGAAGCGACAGCAGGGGCGAACTGGACCTCTATAAATTTGATATGCGCCCTGATATCAGACCCAACAGAACCTTGTACGTAAAAGGAATTATCACCGATAAAAAAACCGGCAAAAAACTGCCCTCTACGGTTGAGCTGATCAATAACAATACCCGCGAAACACTCATGAAAATTCAAACAGATGAGAGTGGTGAATATTTTATTACCCTTCCGGTAGGCAAGGACTATACTTTTTCTGTAAACAGAAAGGGCTATCTTTTTTACAACGAATTATACGAGCTGAACTCAAAAGCAGCGGATAGTGTGTACCGCAAAGACATTACCCTTCAACCCATTGAACTGAACACCATACAGGTATTCAGAAATATACAGTTTGCCTCCAACGCATACCAGCTGCCCGCAGATGCTGCCATTGAACTGGAAAAATTATTACAGGTGTTAACGGAGAACCCAACCATCCGTGCAGAGATCAGTGGACACACCGATAATATCGGTAAAAAACCAGACAACCTGCTGCTTTCTGCCAACAGGGCAAAATCAATTGTAGACTGGCTGGTGAACAAAGGCATTGATGCAAAAAGACTCAGCTTTAAAGGATATGGAGACAGTAAACCGGTTGGAGACAATAACACAGAAACGGGCCGGGCTGCCAACAGAAGAACAACCGTTACAATCACCGGAATTTAACGTAGTAATACCTGATCTGTTGTAAAGCTTTTTTTAGAGCTTGCCCCAAAAAGCGGCATGCATTCAGAACGATGGTACCAGATTGCACTTACATTGATACCCCATACCGGACCAGTTTTAAGAAAGAGACTGATTGCTGCTTTTGGTAGTGCAAGTGCTGTTTTCAGTGCCTCCCGAAAAGAGCTGAAAGGCGTTGAAGGCATCAGTGAAAATGCAGCACGGCAGATATTAGATTGGAACAATTTTAACGCAGTGGATAGCGAGATGCGCTTTATTGAAAAACAACAGATACAACCCTTATTCATTACTGATCCCGCGTACCCTCAAAGACTGCTCCAATGCCCTGATCCACCTACCCTGCTGTATTGGAAAGGGCAGGCCAATTTAAATGCAGCAAGAGTCATCAGCATTATTGGAACAAGAACCAACTCCCCCTACGGCAAACAGGTTACAGAAACACTGGTCAGCTCTTTACCGGAAGATGTACTGATTGTGAGTGGCATGGCGTTTGGCATAGACGCCATTGCACACAAAGCTGCGCTGAATAATCAGTTAAGCACTGTTGGCGTATTGGCACATGGACTGGATGATCTTTATCCGGCGCAGCATTGGGGACTTGCAAAAGAAATGCAGCACCGGGGTGGATTGCTGACCGAGTTCAACCAAAATACCAGGGCAGACAAATATAATTTTCCCAGAAGAAACCGCATTGTTGCCGGTATGGCAGATGCCACCATTGTGATTGAAACCGCTGCAAAAGGGGGCAGTATGATTACGGCGGATCTTGCATTCGACTACAACAGAGAATTATTTGCGGTACCCGGCAGACTCAATGATCCTAAAAGTGAGGGTTGCCTGAAACTGATTGTACAAAACAAAGCAGCAGTCTACACCAGTGCCGGTTCATTGCTGGAAACCATGGGCTGGGGTGAGGAAAAAATCAAACAAAAAACTTTGGCTGAAATAATGGCCGTTCTATCGGAAGAGGAACAGCAGATTCTAAGGATACTCAAAGACAAAATACCCTTTACCGTGGATGACCTGCAACATAAGACAGGATTGAACAGCAGCAGAATGGCAGCAGCTTTACTGAATCTGGAAATGCAACAGCTCATTCAGATTATACCGGGGAAGATGATTGCATTAACCTAGCTTTTTTATTCCAGCTGATCAGTAATGCCACGGCTACCAGCGCAAAAAAACCGGGGGCCAGAAACGCATATTTGAAATTAGTTGCCTGGTTATTGTAGATCCATGCTGAGAACAGCGCACCTGCACCAATACCCACTTCCAGCGCTATGTACATGGAGGCGATTGCTTTACCCCTGTTTTCGGGAGCGCAGAGATCTACCGTCCAGGCACTGATGGCCGGACTGTTGATCCCCCAGCTTAATCCATAAATCACAGACCCCAGCATCATTACGGTAGCCGATCCGGCAAATGCCAGCACTACCATGGATATGGCCAGTACAATCGAAGATACCAGCAACACCGGTACGCGGCCATACCGGTCGGACACTTTTGCAGCTACCAGCCTGATCAGCAGGGAGGCCACGGTAAAGAATGCAAAAAACAATCCCTTGTTATGCACACCAAGGTGTTCGCTTAAATCGGGGGCAATCGTAATGGTACAACCGATAGACAAACAGAGCAGCAATGTAATAATGGCTGGCCGCAATGCAGTACGTTCAAAAATTTCATTCCGGTTGATCCGCAGGTGTTTGAGCGCAAACTTTTGAGGCGCTTTGAGGGTCTCCTTCACATTGTACAAAATGGCTACAGAACCCAGCGCAAATAAGGAAGATGCGTAAAACATGGTATTGTAGCTGAAATAATCAACCAGATAACTACCAATCATGGGGCCGGCAGAGGAACCCAGCGTATAGCCGATAGACAATGCACCCAATGCTTCTCCCCGCCTCGATTCATGCACTACATCAGCTCCATAGGCAGAAGTAGCAGTGGGTTTAAACCCGGTGGAGAATCCATGCAGAAAACGGAGAAACAGAAATCCGGCCACCGATGTAAGCAAGGGGTAAAGCAGCGAACAGATCACACATACCAGTGCTCCGAATATCATGACCGGTACCCTGCCCACCGTATCGGTCAGTTTACCACTGAACGGCCTGGAAATGCCTGCCATAAGTGTAAAGAGGGCAATGATCAGTCCCTTGTATTCTGCACCCCCCAATTGGGTTAGATAACCGGGTAATTCCGGAATCATCATATTGAAACTGGTACTGAACAAAAAGTTACTTACACAGAGTAACCCAAACTGAAAAGTAAAATAAGGAGTATCCGCAGTAGGTTTAAATTCAGCCATCAGTTTACACAAATCATTAAAGAACAGCAAAGTTAGCAGAAATTTTTTTGGGCTGAATTTACTCTGGCGGCTATCTTTGCACATGGCAACAAACCTCAACCGCTCCACTAAAAGCAATACATCCTCCAGAATATTCGGCGAGGGATTAACTTTTGACGATGTTCTGCTGATGCCGGCCTTCAGCGAAGTACTTCCCAGAGAAGTGAATATCAGTTCCCAGCTTACCAAAGAAATCATGTTGAATGTACCGATTCTGTCTGCAGCGATGGATACCGTTACAGAAGCCAATCTGGCCATTGCACTGGCAAGAGAAGGTGGTCTGGGAATTCTTCATAAAAACATGTCTATTGAAAGACAGGCAGAACAGGTTCGTAAAGTAAAGCGCAGTGAAAGCGGAATGATCATAGATCCCATCACCCTGATGGTAGATGCCACTATCGGTGATGCGCTGTTGTTAATGAAGGAAAATAAGATCGGGGGTATTCCGGTGATAGATGGTTCCGGAAAGCTGGTAGGTATTTTAACCAACCGCGATCTCCGTTTTGAAACAGATAAAAAACGAAAAGTAAAGGAAGTAATGACCAAGGAAAATCTGGTTACTGCCCCTGAAGGAACCGATCTGAAAAAAGCAGAAAAGATTTTACAGAATTATAAGATCGAAAAATTACCTGTAGTCAACAAACAGGGAAAATTAATCGGGTTAATCACTTACAGGGATATTCTTCAAATCAGGAACTACCCGAATGCAGTAAAAGACGACCTGGGAAGATTAAGAACAGGTGCTGCACTGGGCATTACCAAAGACCTGATGGACCGTGCTTATGCTTTGCAGCAGGTTGGCGTAGACATTGTTACGCTCGATAGTGCACACGGCCATAGCAAAGGAGTTATTGAAGCCTTAAAAGCACTCAGAAAGAATTTTAAAAAACTACAGATCATTGCCGGTAATGTTGCAACAGGGGCAGGTGCCAAAGCTTTGGCAGAAGCCGGCGCCAATTGTATTAAAATAGGTATCGGACCAGGTTCTATCTGTACCACCCGTATTGTTGCAGGTGCAGGTGTGCCTCAGCTGACCGCTGTAATGGAAGCTGCAAAAGCATTGCAACCATTGGGCATTCCATTGATTGCAGACGGAGGTATCCGTTACACAGGAGATATGGTGAAAGCACTTGCTGCCGGCGCCAATATGGTAATGATGGGAAGCGTATTTGCAGGAGTTGAGGAAAGTCCGGGAGATACCATTATTTATGAAGGCAGAAAATTCAAGGAATACCGCGGTATGGGTAGTCTGGGTGCTATGAGCCAGGGAAGCGGAGACCGTTATTTTCAGGATGTAGAAGCAGATATTAAAAAATACGTTCCCGAAGGAATTGAGGGAAGGGTTGCCTATAAAGGAAACCTGAGCGAAATTATTTACCAGTACGTAGGTGGTTTAAGATCCGGAATGGGCTACTGTGGTGCAAAAAATATTGCTGCATTACAACAGGCTACCTTTATCAAGATCACCAATGCAGGAATGAAAGAAAGCCATGCACACGATATTGATATCACTAAAGAAGCGCCTAATTACAGCAGAAAGTAATTCAGCAAGCAACCCATTACTAAAATCATTCCATTGAGAAAAACGCAACGGTTTGGATTATCCATTTTAACCGGTATACTGCTGATGGCCTCCTGGCCAATGGCGCAGTTCACTTTACTGATCTGCATTGCTTTTGTACCGTTGATGATTTTATCGGATGACGTCAAAAAACCAGGTACATTTTTTGGATACGTTTTTATTGGCATGCTCATCTGGAATGTATCCACTACCTGGTGGATGTGGAATTCCACAGACATTGGTGCTGTTGCAGCAATTGTTGCCAATAGCTTACTCATGAGTTTACCCTGGCTGGGTTATTTTGCCTGCAAAAAAAGATACTCCCGCCTCCTCTCTTTATTAACACTGGTTGTGTTCTGGCTTGGGTTCGAATACATTCACCTGAACTGGGAACTGAGCTGGCCATGGCTTACACTCGGCAATGTTTTTGCAGAATTTCCTTCTCAGATTCAATGGTATGAATATACAGGGGTTGGCGGAGGAAGTCTGTTGATCTGGATCATGAACATACAGGCCTACCTGCTGATCTGCGCAATCAATGAAAAAGCACACTACAGGGTATTGCTTGCAAAAGGATTAACGATCATTGGTATTGTACTGGTTATTTCACTGATTAACCGGGCGGTTTATATACAAACTCCTGCAGAAAAAACCGGTGAAAACATAGTGGTGGTTCAACCGAATATTGATCCCTATCAGAAATTTGAATTATCTACCGCAGCCGAACAAATAAAAAAACTGATCGCGCTCTCCGAATCGGCAATCGACTCCAATACCCGGATGATCATCTGGCCCGAAACAGCCATGAGTGTTGCTGAATGGCAGGAGCAGATTTTACAGAACAGTTACTACCAGCCCATTTTTGAATTTACAAAAAGACATCCTGCAATAACGCTGATCTCCGGAATAGAAACATTTAAAAATTACGGCAATTCAAAAGAAACGCCTACTGCCCATCATGCAGAAAACGGTATTTACTACGATGCTTTCAATGCCTCCATCGCTATTAAAGAAGGAGAATACATTCAGCTCTACAACAAAAGCAAACTGGTTCCGGGTGTAGAGGCCCTGCCCTCTTTTTTAAGATTGCTTGCACCTGCATTTGAAAAATTTGGCGGAAGCACGGGTGGATACGGGAGATCCAACGGATCGATGGTTTTTTCCTCCCCCGGAACAAAGTACAAAGCAGCTCCGATCATTTGCTATGAAAGTATTTACGGAGAATATGTGGCCAGTTATGTGAAAAAGGGCGCTACCATATTAACCATTTTAACCAACGATGGATGGTGGGGCAATACTCCCGGACACAAACAGCACCTTGCCTATGCAAGGCTCAGGGCCATCGAAACCAGAAGATGGGTTGCCAGAAGTGCCAATACCGGTATTTCTGCGATCATTAATGAATACGGGGAAATAGTGGAGCAGCGTGGCTGGAATAAAACCGCTACTATTAAGTATGCAGTTCCGGTAAGAACTGCGCTCAGTTTTTATGTTCGTTATGGAGACTATATATTTAAAAGCAGTCTTTTAATGGGGCTATTGCTGATTGCAGCACATGTCTTTATTGTTGCCAAAAACAAGCTGACTAAACCCTGACCCATGCCAGCTGAATTCCGCACAGTCGAAAATAACAAGACCTCTCTGCATTACAGATCAGCAGGAAAAGGATTTCCGGTTATACTGATACATGGCTTTGGGGAAGACAGTTCTGTATGGAATCACCAGGCTGAATTTCTAAAAGACTTCTGCAGGGTGATCATTCCGGATTTACCCGGAACCGGATTGTCTCATTATAATCAGGAAAGTGCCGTTTGCACCATGGAGTCAATGGCTACCAACATTCAGGAACTACTGGATCAGGAAAATATCAGCAGCTGTCTGTTGTTTGGACACAGCATGGGAGGTTATATCACACTGGCATTTGCAGAACTGTTCCCCCAATACCTGAACGGCTTTGGCCTGATTCATTCAACTTCCTATGCAGACAGCGAAGAGAAAAAAAAGAACCGGCTCCGGAGTATGGAAGTCATTGAAGAATACGGGGGGTATGCATTTTTAAAAACCACCATTCCCAATCTTTTTGGCGAACGGTTTAAGGAAACAGAATCAGCAATCATTCAGGACCAGATCAACAAGAGCAAGGCTTTCAGCAACCGGTGTCTGCAACAATATACCAACGCAATGATGCTTCGGAAAGACCGGTGCAATGTGCTGTCTGATACGCATATACCTGTTTTGCTGGTGGCAGGTACAGAAGACATCGCTGCCCCGTTAAAAGACATTCAGGAACAGGCAACGCTATCGGCACACATAGATTTGCATATTCTGGAAGGGGTTGGCCATATGGGTATGCTGGAAGCAACTGATCAGCTGAATACCTGTATGCTTAATTTTATTCAGAAAAATATTCAGGCAGTAAAGTATTAATCATTTTATACTTTTACAGGAACATTTACTACTATGAGCAGAACCATTTTAATTACCGGCGCTACTTCAGGATTTGGAAAAGCGATTGCAGAAACCTTTGCTGCTGCAGGATGGAATTGTATTATTACCGGAAGACGCGCAGACAGGCTGGAAGCACTGGCCGCCGAGCTAACCAAAGAATATGGTGTTAAAATACTGCCCTGCACATTTGATGTTCAGAACAGGAAAGCCGTTTTTGATACCATTAATGGATTACCGGAAGAATGGCAGCATATAGATGTACTGGTTAACAATGCAGGACTTGCACTAGGCAGAGATAGTTTCGAAAACGCCTCATTAGACGACTGGGATACCATGATCGATACCAATGTTAAAGGATTGATGTACATGAGCAAAGCCGTACTTCCCTTATTCATTGGCCGTAAAAAAGGACATATCATCAATATTGGTTCTACCGCAGGCAAAGAAGTATACAAAGATGGCAACGGCTATTGTGCAAGTAAACATGCCGTGGATGCAATCAGCAAAGCCATGAGAATTGATTTGCTGCAACACCATATAAAGGTTACTGCTATTCATCCCGGAGCTGCAGAAACAGAATTCTCCAAGGTAAGATTTAAAGGAGACGAACAAAAAGCAGAGCTGGTTTATGATGGGTACAAAGCCCTGCAGGCCATAGATGTTGCCAATATCGTTTATTATACGGCTACCCTGCCCGAGCATGTATCCATCAACGATTTAACAGTTACCTGTCTGGCACAGGCCAACTCCTATTACCTGCATAAATAATTACTGTAGGAGACTTTTATAAGCAGGGCACCGGATTAGGCACACACATGCCGTTTATATTGTTTTGGTGAAGATTAAAAGTTCAGGATGCATGCTGTAGCAGAGAAAATCTTTGCCACTATTGTATCATGAACTTTTTTTGTGTTGCTGTAAATTCTGTCATGATCTCTTCCACTACTTCCGCAGCAGGTTTGATCTCGTGGATCAATGCGGCAACCTGTCCTATTTCCAGTTCTCCCTCGTGTATATCGCCTTCAAACATCCCCCTTTTGGCACGGGCTCTTCCCAGGATCTCTTTAAGTTCTGTTTCATCTGCCCCCCTGATCTCTGCCTCCTCTACCTGTTTAAAAAAATCATTTTTCAACAGTCTTACCGGCACTAATTTTTTCATACTCAACTGGGTATCCCCTTCATCAGCTTGCAGTATAGCTGCTTTAAAATTATCATGTGAAGATGCTTCCGGCGTGCAAATGAACCGGCTGCCGATCTGTACCCCATCTGCACCCAGTACCATTGCTGCAAGCATCTGTTTGCCACTGGCAATCCCTCCCGCTGCAATCAGCGGTATGTTCACCGCTGCCCTGACTGCAGGTATCAATACCATGGTAGTAGTTTCTTCTTTTCCGTTATGACCGCCTGCCTCAAAGCCTTCTGCCACCACTGCATCGCAACCTGCCTCTTCTGCTTTTTTAGCAAACTTGCTGCTGCTTACCACATGCACTACTGTTATGCCATTGGCCTTTAAAATGCCTGTCCATATTTTTGGATTACCCGCACTGGTAAATACCACCGGTACTTTTTCTTCAATTATAATTTGTATGAGCTGCTCAATATTCGGATACAGGAGTGGAACGTTAACACCAAAAGGTTTTGAAGTGGCTGCTTTACATTGTTGGATGTGTTCCCGGAGCACTTCGGGGTACATGCTTCCGGCACCAATCAGGCCCAAACCACCGGCATTACTTACTGCACTGGCCAGTTTCCATCCACTGGCCCAGATCATACCAGCCTGAATAATGGGATACCTGATTTTAAAAAGTCCGGTGATGCGATTGGTTGATGGTCCATGGTCCATGGCGCGTAGGTATTATTACACTATAAAGCTAAATAACTTTTCGCCAATCTGATTGCTATGCGGCAAGTTCCTTATCCGAAATCAATCTCCGTATTGTCTCCGATATTTAAGCTGCGACTGAGTCCTTTTACAGAGGCATCACTGCCAATGAGAGAGTTATCGATCACTACTTCATCGAGAATTGTGTAAGAACCTATAATGCTGTCGCGCACGATAGAATGCCTGATGGTGGTATGTGCCCCTATGGCAACATGCGGACCAATGATGGCATTGGATATATCACATCCGTCGGCAATACTTACCGGTGGAATGATGATGGTATTTTTAAAATTATGTTCGTTCGAAATATTTCCGCCAAATTTTTTCAACAGGGTAGCATTGCTTTCTAAGAGAGACTCTTTTTTACCGCAATCAAACCAGCTCTTCACTTTAAAGGACTTGAACTTAGCCCCCCGTTTGATCATGCAATCCAGCGCATCGGTCAGGTTGTATTCGCCCTTGGTTTGAATGCCCTGCATAAAAATATGGTGCAGGCACTCAAATAAGAAATCGGTTTCCCGGATCTTATACAATCCAACCAGTGCCATATTACTTTTAGGAATTGCGGGCTTTTCTACCACCTGGTCTATGAAACCGTCTTCATCAATAGAAGCCACTCCAAAATTCCGGGGATCATCTACTTTTTTTACACCCAGCATACTGTAAGGGCTGTTGACTACTTCAGCAATGTCATATTCACAAATCGTATCTCCCAATACCACAAAAACCTCGTCTGTACCCACAATGGCCTTGGTAAGCTCAATGGCATGGCCCGTGCCCTGGCGTTCATTCTGGTAAACAAAATGGGTAGTAAGATCGGGGTAGGTTTGTTTAACGTAGTCCTGTATTTTTTCGCCCAGATATCCTACAATAAAAATGAATTCAGTAATTCCGGCTTCCCTGAGCTGGTCTACAATAAAACTGAGGATGGTTTTACCGGCAATAGGAATTAAGGCCTTGGGTTGGGTATATGTATGCGGTCTGAGTTTAGTTCCAGCACCGGCAACAGGAATAATAGCTTTCATTAGGGGTTTTTTGCTGATTGGGCCTTCATTTCGTTGTGTAAAACGCAAACAAAGGCTGAATCAATCGTAAAACTAGCAAATATGACCGGATTAATCAAGCATTGTGGAAATCCTTGGTTAAAACTTGTTTGATAATTCATGGTGCACTGTGCAGTAAGATTTAACTTTGCAAAAAACTTTTACATGCAGAGAGATACCCTGGTTTTTGACTTAATCCGAAAGGAGCTGGAAAGACAACGTGATGGAATTGAATTGATTGCATCCGAAAACTTCACCAGTTTGCAGGTAATGCAGGCAATGGGCAACGTAATGACGAATAAGTATGCAGAGGGTTATCCCGGCAGAAGATATTATGCAGGTTGTGAAATTGTAGACCAAACGGAGCAACTGGCCATCGACCGGTTAAAAGAGATTTTTGGGGTGGAATACGCCAATGTGCAGCCGCACAGCGGAGCACAGGCCAATGCCGCCGTATCACTGGCTGTATTACAACCGGGAGACGCTACTCTAGGATTAGACCTTAGCATGGGCGGTCATTTAACCCATGGCAGTGCGGTAAACTATAGTGGTAAATTATACAAACCCCATTTTTACGGAGTTACCAGAGAAGAAGGGCTGATAGATTATGAAATGCTCGAAGCGCAGGCACGAGCAGTTAAACCCAAGCTCATTTATTGCGGAGCAAGTGCCTACAGCCGCGACTGGGATTATGCCCGTATCAGAAAAGTAGCAGATGAAGTGGGTGCATTGGTTTTGGCTGATATTGCACATCCTGCAGGATTGATTGCCAAA
Organism: Sphingobacterium thalpophilum; assembly: GCA_943325035.2. GTDB lineage: Bacteria > Bacteroidota > Bacteroidia > Chitinophagales > Chitinophagaceae > Sediminibacterium. Next base: position 13,865 of record CALPNW020000013.1, read on the forward strand.
AAATTACTGAACTCTCCTTTTGAACATTGTCATTTTGTAACTTCAACTACCCATAAAACCCTGCGTGGTCCAAGAGGTGGTATTATCATGATGCACAAAGATTTTGAAAACCCATGGGGACTTAAGGATGTAAAAGGAAATATCCGGATGATGAGTAACCTGATGGATATGGCTGTATTTCCCGGCACTCAGGGTGGACCACTGGAACACGTAATAGCGGCAAAAGCAGTAGCATTTGGTGAAATATTAACGGATGAGTTTATGGTTTACCAGCAACAGGTTCAGAAGAATGCACAGGCGATGGCTGCCTCATTTATGCAGAAAGGTTACAATATCATTAGCGGAGGAACAGACAACCACCTGATGCTGATTGATCTGCGCAATAAAAATATCAGTGGTAAAAAAGCAGAACAGGTATTGGTTCAGGCAGATATTACCGCCAATAAAAACATGGTACCTTTTGATGATAAAAGCGCTTTTGTTACTTCAGGCATACGCTTTGGAGTAGCTGCCATTACTACCAGAGGATTCAGGGAAGAACATATGCAGTTTGTTGTAAACTCAATTGATAGTATTCTGATGAACGCAGATGACGCCAACCTGATTGCTGCCGTTAAAAAGCAGGTCAATGAATTTATGGAACAGTTTATTCTGTATCCGGAGATGGGATAATATCCAAAACAGCGATCTGGTCATTCATTCGGTCTGATCAGATCGCTTTAAATAAATAAAATGATACAAAGAATACAAAGCATCTGGCTGGTGATTGCAGCAGCCTTATCCGGAGCGGGTTTCGGACTGTCTTTCTTTAGCGGCAACAAACTGAGCGAAACGGTCAATACCAAAGAATGGATTGAATTTACCGCAACACAAAATCTGTTCATTATGATCCTTACTGTAGCTATTACCGTAGCAGCGCTGGTAGCGGTTTTCATGTACAAAGACCGCAGGCGGCAGATGCTGGTGATTTTTGCAACAGCTATTCTTGCATTTGTAAACATTGCTTTGTATTACAATGCCAAGTCTTCTTTTGCAGAAGCCAAACTGGATCTGGGCTCGCTCTTCAGCTTTGCAGTTCCACTTTTTTTACTACTGGCCATCCGATCGGTATACAAAGATGAAAAACTGGTAAAAAGTACAGACAGGTTGAGATAGTTCATCGTTTTGGTTTTATTCATTACGTATTGAGGCCCCTATTCAATGTATACCTGCCTGATCGCCGATGACCATATTGCAGAAAGAGATCTGATTAAAGTTTTTATTCAAAAAATTCCGGAATTGCAATTGGTAACAGCATGCAGCACCGGACTGGAAATACCCGGGAGGTTAGTGATATTAAAATGCTGTTTCAAAATAAAGGGAAAAAAGTATTCCCCGATAGTGGTTACAAATAAGGTGCTGTAATGCTTCGCTTATTTTTCTTAATACCCGCAGGCACCCCTGCGTAAACCAGCTCTCCTCCTGCATCTCCGGCCTCAGGACCCAGATCGATGATCCAGTCTGCCGATTTAATTACATCTGTATTATGCTCAATCACCAACAGGGAATGTCCCTGGTTGATCAACGCATTAAAAGAACTGAGCAGTTTTTTAATATCATGAAAATGAAGCCCGGTGGTGGGTTCATCAAAAATAAACAGCACATGGCCTATCCCTTTTCCCTTGCCTAAAAAACTGGCCAGCTTTACCCTTTGTGCTTCTCCACCACTGATTGTATCACTGCTCTGCCCCAGCTTAATATACCCTAAACCCACATCCTGCAGCGTTTGTATGGCTTTCTGAATAGGTTTTTCTTCTGCAAAAAAATCAATGGCTTCATCTACGCTCATTTCCAGTACATCAAAGACAGACTTGCCATTGTACTTCACCTCAAGAACCTCTTCTTTAAATCTTTTGCCTCCACAGGACTCACAGGTCAGGTGCACATCGGCCAGGAACTGCATTTCAACTACTGTTTCGCCTTCACCTTTACAGGTATCGCATCTTCCCCCATCCACATTAAAAGAAAAATGTTTGGGCAGAAAGCCCCGCATTTTAGCAAGCCCCTGCTTAGAAAACAGATCGCGGATAGAATCGTATGCTTTGATATAAGTAACCGGATTACTTCTCGAAGATTTACCAATGGGGTTCTGGTCTATCATTTCAACAGAGGAGATCAAATCCATGTCTCCTGTAATAGCTTTGTGCAGGCCCACTTTATCGGCTGGTTCCCCTTTCAATTTTTGCAATGCAGGATACAATACCTGTTTAATCAGTGTTGTTTTTCCACTACCGCTTACCCCACTTACCACACAGAGGGTATTCAATGGAAATTCTACGGTTATGTCTTTTAAATTATTCTGCCTGGCTCCCACTACAGTAATGCTGCTGTTCCATTTACGGACCTGCTTGGGCGGATCAATGCTCATCTCTCCGGTGAGGTATTTGCCGGTTAAACTTTCAGGATGATCGATGATGTACGCATAATCACCCGCAGCCACCACTTCGCCTCCTAAATGGGATGCCAAAGGCCCCATATCAATAATATGGTCTGCTTCCCGCATCATGGTTTCGTCGTGTTCCACTACCACAACCGTATTACCAAGATCACGCAAAGACTTTAATACTTTGATCAGTCTGGCCGTATCACGGGAATGAAGCCCTATAGAAGGTTCATCCAGTATATAAAGTGAATTGGTCAGATTGCTGCCCAAACTTCTGGTAAGCTGTATCCGCTGGCTCTCCCCTCCACTCAGTGAATTGGCCAGCCTGTTTAAATTTAAATATCCCAACCCTACATCGAGCAGGGTTTTAATACGTTGGTGTATTTCCAGTAATATTCTTTTGGCTACCTGCTGGTCGTGATCAGAGAGAGACAGCTCATCAAACCATTGTTTTAAATCGCGCACCTGCATTTCACACAATTGCGCAATATGCATGTCACCCACTTTTACATAAAGTGCTTCCTTACGCAACCGGTATCCCTCACAGGCAGAACAGGTTGTCCGGCCGCGATACCTGCTGAGCAAAACCCTGTATTGTACTTTATAGAGATTCTGTTCTACTTCCTTAAAAAAATCATGGATCCCCTGCACACCGTCCGCACCATTCCACAACTGCAGGTATTGTTCTTTGGTTAAACCGGCAATAGGTTTATGGATCGGGAAGCCCATTTTTGCGGATCCTTTAATAAACCGTTCTTTCCACAAGCCCATTTTATCTCCTTTCCAGCAAGCCACTGCCCCCTCGTACAAAGAAAGTTGTTTGTCGGGTATAACCAGATCGGCATCCACGCCAAGTACCTGTCCAAACCCTTCGCACACAGGGCAGGCCCCATATGGATTATTAAAAGAAAACAAATTGGGAGAAGGTTCTTCGAACACAATTCCATCTGCCTCAAACTTATTGCTGAAATGAAGGATCTTACTGCCATCCACTTCTAAAAACAGTTCGCCCTCCCCTTCGTAAAAGGCAGTACCCACAGAGTCTGAGATACGGTGAAGGTCTTCTTCATCAAAAGCCTTTACTACAATCCGGTCTATCAGTACAAAATTTTTGGCGTTGAGTGTTACGATTTTAGCATTCAGTTCCTTATCACTGAGTTCCAGCAAGGATTCAATCCTTTCCACTGTTCCGGCTGTTGTTGGAGAACTCTTCAGGTACATTCTCGAAAACCCTTTCTGCATTAAAATATTCAGTTCTTCCCTCACTACCCGTTTTACCTGTTGCCGGAAAGTAACCAGTATCACCAGTTTGGCACCTTCCTTCAGTTGCTGAATGGCTAACATCACATCAGCCACTTCATCTTTCTTTACGGGCTTGCCGGTTACCGGCGACAGCGTCTTTCCGATACGCGCATATAATAAACGCAGGTAATCAAAGATTTCTGTCATACTACCCACCGTACTTCTGGGGGTACGGGTAATCACTTTCTGTTCAATAGCAATGGCAGGACATAGTCCTTTGATGAAATCCACATCGGGTTTAACCATACGGGCCATGAACTGGCGGGCATAAGAACTCAGGCTCTCTGCATACCTTCTCTGCCCCTCGGCAAATAAAGTATCGATGGTTAATGAAGATTTGCCGCTTCCGGACACTCCGGTTACAACAATCAGTTTATTCCTCGGAAACCGTACTGATACATTTTTGAGGTTGTGCGTACGCGCACCAGTAACAATAATATCGTTTTCGGTAGTACCCTTTTTGATGGTTGGTGTGGATGCCGGTTTAGTTGCCATAGCTTATCAAAAGTAAACAGATTATTACAGCTTTGGTTTAGAAAACACCCAATAACTCCTAAAAAATCAATCAATTAGAATGTGCATAACCACGGAAACCTTAAACAGGATTTCCACAAAGGATTTGTGTATTCAAAAGAATTCTACTTTGTTAGGGATTTAAAAATCGCTATCCATTATCCTGGGTTCTTCCTTAATTCTAACTCAAACAACTAAACTATGAAAACATTAGACCATGTGTCTGATACTGAGTTGATTCGGGCCTTTCAAGATGGCGACACGGATGCCTTTGAAACCTTGATATACAGATATAAAGACAAGATTTTTTCCTCTATCCTATTTTTTGTAAAAGATAACTATCTGGCAGAAGATCTGTTTCAGGATGTATTCATTAAGATAATTGACACGCTCAAAAACAAGCGCTATACGGATGAGGGTAAGTTCTTACCCTGGGCATTAAGGATTGCACACAACTTATGTGTGGATTATTTCAGAAAAGTAAAACGCACCCCTGCCATTAAAACAAGCGACAACAAAGACATCTTTGATGTATTGCAGATTTCTGAGGAAGGCCCGGACAGTAAGATCATGCAGGGACAAAGTCATGACAGGGTTAGAAGAATGCTGGACCTCCTGCCCGAGGAGCAGCGCGAGATTATTGTACTTCGCCATTATGCTAATATGAGTTTTAAAGAGATCGCCGAAATTACCAACTGCAGTATTAATACTGCACTGGGGCGAATGCGTTATGGCCTCATCAATCTACGGAAAATGATGACCGAGAAACAAATTGCACTTTAATTAAAATCCCCCGGTACTACCGGGGGATTTTAATTTATGCGGATCCCGTTGACGGCTTCTTCATTTTGCGGGGGAGCTCCATCTTTTCAACGTGGTGGAGGACGGTGTCCGTTAAGTGCTGGCCATGGGGTCCTGAAGGCATCCTCGCTATTTTGCTGTAAGGCTTTTATCAATTCAAATTCAGTCAAGAGGAAACAGTCTGTTAAATGATTAGACGAAAAAAGGAGACAATACCTTCAGGGTACCCCAAAATAACTAAATCCCCGCGAAGCGGGGATTTAGACAGTACAACTGTATTTATTTTTTCAACACCTGTTCAAATGCTGCTTTTGCTGCATCCAGGTGGGCAATGAACTTGGCAATATCAGGATCATACCCATATTTAACCGCACTCAACGGCTTACCGTTCAGGTCCAGAAACATATACAATGGCTGGGCATTGAACCCAAACTGTGCGATCTCATAATCGAGATTCCGGTCACCTTCGGTAACCACTTTATCTCCATCTTTTTTAATGTATTGTTCCGCTAACGGCAGATCGGTTGATTCATCTACATACAAACTCACCAGCACAAAATCTTCGCGCATTCTTCTCAATACTTCCGGATCCTTCCATACTTCTTTTTCCATCTTCCGGCAATTGGCACAGCTGTGTCCGGTAAAATCGAGCATAACCGGTTTATTCAATGCCTTTGCTGCTGCCATGCCCTCTTCGAGGGTAAAATAAGCGACCAGCCCATAAGGCACATGCAGCTTGTCCGCCAATCTGGAAGGAGGTTTGGCCAGAGACAACGGTTGTACACCGCCGCCGCTGTTTTGCTGGTATTTTAATGTTTCGAGGTTAAAATCCTGCGTTCCATCGGGCGGAACAAATCCACTCAGGTGTCTTAACGGAGCACCCCATAATCCGGGAAGTATATACACAGCAAAAGAAAAAGAAAGGATGGCAAAAAACAATCTGGGTACACTTATGAATGGAAGATCACTGTCGTGCGAGAACTTTAATTTCCCCAGCAGGTACATCCCTAATAATATAAATATCACAATCCATAATACCAGGAACACATCTCTGTCCAGCAGGCGCCAGTGATAAATCAGATCTACATTAGATAAAAATTTCAAAGCCAGTGCCAGTTCAATAAAACCAAAACTAACTTTCACCGAATTCAGCCAACCGCCGCTTTTCGGCAAAGACTGTAACATAGAAGGGAAGAAAGCAAATAATGAAAACGGCAAGGCCAGTCCTGCGCCGAATCCCAGCATACCAATCACAGGCGCAAGCGATACACCACCCGTACTTGCCTGCCCCAGCAGTGTACCTACAATAGGACCTGTGCAGGAAAATGACACTATTACCAGGGTAAGTGCCATAAAGAAAATACCCATAATCCCACCTTTACCTGCACGCTGATCGGCCTTATTGGCCCAGCTATTCGGCAATTGGATTTCAAATGCTCCAAAAAAGGAGATTGCAAATACCAGGAAAATAATAAAGAATAAAATATTGGAAATAGCACTCGTAGAAATCTGGTATAAAATATCATCCCCAAAAAGCAATACCAGAATAAAAGTGGGAACGGTGTAGATCAGTATGATAGACAATGAATACCAAACCGCATTTCTGATGCCCTCTACCCTTGTTTTGCTTTTCTTTAGAAAGAAACTCACGGTAACAGGTATCAGCGGAAATACACAGGGTGTAAGAACTGCCAGAAGCCCTGTGACAAAACACAGTAAAAAAATCTGCCAGATACTTTTGCCCGCTACTTCGCCGGAAGTATCATTTTCGCTATTCAACCGGTTGACTGCTGGTTGTACAGGAACCGAAAAAGCAATTTCACCGCTGGGGAAATCATCGCCGTTTTTTCCCAGCCACACCAGCTGTCCTTTGATCACAGTGCTGTCTTGTTCTGCAATGTGCAGTGGAAACCGATAAGTAACACTGTCTGCATATAACCGGTAAGAAGCAGTTGCACCAGGTGTTTCAGGCACAAGCAGCAATATTCCTTTTTCATCTGCGGTATCTGTGGCACGCTGGTATTTTGCAGCACCACTGTCTAAACCAAGGGCAGAAATAAATACATCATCTGCCGTACGTTTCTTTACAGAAAAGAGCTGAACTCCCTTGTTCATTTTTGCTGATACCAGCAAGTGAACGACGGAGTCATTCACCCGGGCTGTACTAAACGAAAATTGCACAGGTTGTTTATCCTGTGCAATAATTACTGTAGTAAAAAAAACAAGTGATAATAGCGTTGCCGTTAATTGCTTCATGTTATTGTAACTTAATGTCGAATGTTTTTTTAGTAGGAGGCAAACATTGTTTTTCATCGCAAACCATAAATGCAACCGTTCCGCTTATATTAGTGGATATTCCACCCTTCACTTTTACGATCTGCGAATATTCCACTTTACCTCCAAAATATAGCACTTTAACGCCAAATACTTTGTCGTTTACCGTTTCCAGGTTTCCTTTTTCTTTAAGCTTTCCTTGTTTGGTAATCAGCGGATTCATTTTAAACACTACCGCAGTAGGTACAGGACCTCCTTTGGGAGTATTCATAGAATACATATGCCATGGAGACGGAACATCTGCGGCAATAACAATTTCATAGATACCCGGAGCTCTTTTGATGGAACTGAAGGTCCAGCTAACCGGGTCTTTCACCTGGCTGTTTGCATTCACCAAAAAAAACAAACCAACCAATGCAGCTACTATTTTTTTCATATGCTCAACTTAAATTAATTGATTTGTAACAGTTCAAATACTTTTTTACCGTCCAGGTTATTTAACGCTGCCGTAGTAGCTCTTTCAGGGTGTGGCATCATACCAAACACGTTATTGGCCTCATTCCGGATTCCTGCAATATTTCTTACCGCACCATTTGGATTGGCCTCCTCATTTACGATGCCGGTTGCTGTACAATAATGAAACAGAATCTGGTTGTTTTTTTCGAGGTGGTCCAGGGTAGCCGCATCTGCATGAAAACGACCTTCTCCGTGTGCAATCGGAATTTTCAGCGCTTCTCCACCATTGTGTTGAATGAAAACATTTTTACAAATGAACTGCTGGTTGGCATTTTGCAACAACACACCCGGCAATAAACCGCTTTCACAAAGGATCTGAAATCCGTTACAAACGCCTAAAACCTTTCCACCCTTATTGGCAAATTCAATTACAGATTGCATCATCGGGCTAAACCGGGCAATTGCTCCGCAGCGCAGGTAGTCTCCATAGGAGAACCCACCGGGCAACACGATACAATCTTCTTTGGAGAACGCAGACAAATCCTTGTCTTTGTGCCAGAGCATCACTACTTCTTTATTAAGATCATTTTGCAGGGAGTCCTGCATGTCTCTGTCGCAATTTGAACCAGGGAAAACCACCACACCGAATTTCATGGGCATTCTAGATTTTGAATCATAAAGGTAATAAGCAGAAAGAGAACGAATCGCTAAATTTTAATCATCTGCCAATTATTATAAAGAACGGCGCCCAGCATCAGCCAAAACAGTAAATTAGGGAAAATAAGGCGTTTGGGAAAAGAAAAAGCATTGGAAATAAAGACCGACATGGGAACAATACACATAAATGCTGCCTGTATACCCGCTTCCTGAAAAATAAAGGGTACTGCAAGCAGGATCAGACACAGGAGCAACATGGCGCTCCAGTTTTTTCTGATTTGGATTACCAGGCGGCTGTTAAATTGCTGCCAGCAAATAAATCCAGCCACAAAACCCACCACAATCAGTGAAATAGCTGCAATAAAAACAGCATCCATCTTCACAGAAGGCACCAATAAGGCAATATGGGGCAAATAATGACCCAGGCTGCCAAGCTGGTCATTCAAAAACAGCCAGCCCCCCAGAAAATAATAAGGAAGGACTATGCTCATGAGCAAAACGAACCACTCTTGTAGTTTAAAGGGTCTTATAATTGCAAGTGAAAACAGTACCACAATCATCATGATAGCTGTTGGATGATAGCAAACTACAGCAGTTCCAATGATCAATCCTATATTAAATAAAGTATTCTTCGGGCTGGGCTGATTGTACAGTCTGGTGATTTTAATGAACAGCCAGATCAGTAAAAAATTGGCAAACAAAGCCGGGGTAATGGCACACCAAGGAGCAATCAGCCCCGACAGCAGAATATAGGTCATCCCCACCGTATATCCCGATTTGGGAAACATCTTCAGTTCTATCAGCAGCATATTCAGCCTTATGGCCTGCACAAGCAGTGTTAACAGATAAAGGATGAATAAAAAAGGGGCATTAATCCCTGTAAAATAGCGTTGAATCAGCAGGGAGAATAGTCCGTCACTTTCAGCAATCAATACCACTGGCGGCAGAAAAAAGAAATGCAGATGCACTACCAGGCTTAAAATTGCCAGGAAAAGCAGATTGAAGAACGATTTATCTCTGAATAAAAAAACCACAGCAGTATTTTAAAAATCAATTTTAGCAAAACAGGTATACCCCCTGTACATGCACGGCACAATTGCCTGACGCAACCCTACCTGCTTAGCATGGCGGGGCATAAAATCATACCCTCTGTCGGGATTTTTTATGGGAGGATTCCGGTCTATCTGACCGATGGGGCCCATGGTTTGATCGGTTAGAATATTGCTTTTCTTATCCTGCATATTGAATAAAAAATGAATCTGGTCGCCGGAGTTGACCAGGCCGTATCCTATATAGTTATCGGTATTGTCGTCATATTGTGCTTTCCGGATCACATTACTCCACTCCATTTTACCATCCGGTTCAAAGGAAATGATGGCAATATTATCTGCATAGTACCGGTTCACATTATTGCCCATATTGGGGCTGCCCATTGAACCAAAGTTATTAAAGCCGCCGCCCCATGGATAAAATCCCATTCCATTGTTCATGGAATAATAGTTAAAAGCACTGCCAAAATTATTGCCCCCATACATCGGATTGTAGAATGGCGAGCCATTCATGTAATCCCAGCGGTTCAGTGTATTACCCCTGTTGGTAACATAAGCCGACTCTGCAACTACCATAAACCCACCATCCTTACGAAGGACCAGGTTCTTGAGGTAAAAATCATTGAACGCCGTTTTTAAAGAGCCATCCCCTTTAATGTCGGCCCTGTATTCTTCTGAAAACACAGTGGTTGCATTCAATAGCTCTTTATTGCTGCTCATATCCCACAAAGTATAATAAAGCCCGTCTACATTGCCTCTTCTCATTTTACTAAAAAAAGAGGTGATCAGGTAATGCTGGTTTTTATTGTCGATTTTTACACGGGTATCATCAAGGTAGATCTTGTTGATTTTGAGCTCATTCACCGAAAAGCTGATGCTGCCGGCAGACTTTACCAGAAGGCTGATTTTATTGATATTGTCGTTCTGACTGGTCCCTGACTGACGCAGACATACCATCGCACCATCATTTCCAAGACCAAACTCACCCAGAAAATCATTTTTTTCAGGCATACTAACCGGCACCCGCACTCTTTCTATCAGTTCGAGGTTTTGATTGAACAGGGAAGAAATGATCACATGTTCCTTGTCATTTTTTGTACTGATTTTAAAAGCAACTATTTTTTGCTTGTCTTCACTGTTGATGAAGGTATATAGTTGATTATTAACCGTATAGTTCACATTACTGGTAGTATCCAGCACAACCGGATCTCCTGTACTTTTGCCATTACCGTCCAGCTTTACCGCAACCGCATAAACAGTATTCTTTAACTGATACTGGTATAAAAAATAAATGAAACCGGGGTATTGAATAAAATCGGTGCTAAGAATTTTAGTGCGTTCCGGCAAATACTCCATTTTTACTTTTTCCTGAAGTTTCATATCCATATCATAAATGGCAATATGATGGAGTTCTCTGGTGTTTTTGTAAATCAGCACTTTACCACCAATTTTTCCGATGATTTCGAAATTAAGGCTGCGGGCATCATCTCTTTCGGGTTCAGAATAGCGGATAGACTGAGCACCTGCGGGGCCAAAACCCAGCAAAATTCCCAACAAAAGAACAGCAACTACTTTATTCATTTTCGGCAAAAACTTTAATACTCAAATGTAAGGGATGTGTTGTTTATAAAATGTATTCAATTTACCCATACATTTGTTAAAGAAGATTTCAGCATTAAAGCTACAAAGCCCCTTTTGTGAGTAAAAATATCAACAAGGTTACCGGTACAGGACTACTTATTGCCCTAGGAATTATTTATGGAGACATAGGCACTTCGCCCCTATATGTTTTCAACGCAATCATCAGTGAAAGAGTTATCACGGATGAATTAATCATAGGTGCCCTGTCTTGCATCATCTGGACCATTACACTGCAGACTACTGTAAAATATGTAATCCTAGTGCTCAAAGCAGACAACAAGGGAGAAGGAGGTGTATTTTCTTTGTACGCACTCGTCCGCAGAAGACGAAAATGGCTGGTGATTCCGGCCATGATTGGCGGGGCCGCCCTGCTGGCTGATGGAATTATTACGCCGCCCATATCAGTCACCTCAGCCATTGAAGGACTTAAAGAATTGCCTGCCATGAGAGGCATTGCTACGAATACCATTATGATAATAGTAATTGGTATTCTGGCTGTTTTCTTTTTTATGCAGCAGTTCGGTTCAGCAAGTATTGGAAAGCTTTTCGGGCCCGTAATGTTTATCTGGTTTACAATGCTTGCAGTATTGGGTCTGGTAGGAATCAGTTCGGATTTGACTGTATTAAAAGCGCTGAACCCCTATTATGGCATAGACCTTTTAACACATTACCCTAGTGGTTTCTGGCTGCTGGGAGCTGTATTTCTTTGTACTACCGGAGCGGAAGCGCTCTATAGTGACTTAGGACATTGCGGCAGAAAAAACATTAGAATTACCTGGGTATATGTGAAAATATGTTTGCTGCTGAATTACTTTGGTCAGGGAGCTACCTTATTAGCCAATCACAGAGGCCTGCTGGTTACTAAAGAAGCCAAGGCATTGTTTGGGGTTAATGCATTTTACGATATGATGCCCCATTGGTTTATTATTGCCGGTGTCATCATTGCTACTTCTGCGGCTATCATCGCAAGCCAGGCAATGATTTCCGGATCATTCACCCTTATCAGTGAAGCACTGAGGCTTAATCTTTGGCCGAAAATGAAAGTGAGCTATCCTTCAGAAGAAAGAGGGCAACTTTTTGTGCCAGGTATTAATTTACTATTGTTTCTGGGTTGCGTAAGTATTGTTCTTTATTTCAAAGACTCTTCCAGAATGGAAGCTGCTTATGGTTTGGCCATAGTAGTAACCATGATCATGACCACTATTCTCTTTGCAAATTATCTGGTTTTAAAACGAACCATATCGGTCTGGATCTATATCTTCCTGATTGCCTATTTAAGTTTTGAATTTGCTTTTTTAATAGCACTCATGGAAAAATTTATTCATGGAGGCTATGTTACTTTAATTATCGGAGGAGGACTCTTTTCGGTAATGTATATCTGGTTCAGAAGCAGGAAAATCAAAAACCGCTATGTTGAATTTGTTCGTCTGGAACATTACATTCCAATGATACAGGAGTTGAGCAACGACAAAACTATTCCAAAATTTGCTACCCACCTGGTTTATATGACCAGTGCCAATAATCCAAATGAGATTGAACATAAAATCATTTATTCTATTCTGAACAAAAAACCTAAACGTGCAGACATCTACTGGTTTGTTCACGTGGACGTTCTGGATGATCCCTACACCTGTGAATATTCTGTAACACATATTATTCCCAATGACATCATCCGGGTTGAGTTCAGACTTGGCTTCAGGGTAGAGCAACGCATCAACCTGATGTTCCGCAAAGTGGTGGAAGAACTGGTAAGAAACAAAGAAGTAAATATCACCAGCCGCTACGAAAGTCTGGAGAAAAATAATATTGTAGGCGACTTCCAGTTCATAGTACTGGAAAAATACTTAAGTCAGGATAACGAACTGCCGATTCTGGAACGGATTGTCATGAAACTTTATTTCTGGCTGAAAGAAATCAGCCTCAGTGAAGAACGTGGCTTTGGACTCGATCCAAGCAATGTAACAGTGGAGAAATTCCCATTGATTGTAGCTCCTGTTTCCAAGCTGAACCTCAAGAGAATTTTTTCGGATGAGAGTGAATATGAATAAGCCCCTGATGATTCGCTGTAATATCTGCTTGTTTATACAACCAAAAATGCAGATATTACTGTTTCATTAATGTTTTTGTATTGCTACCTACGATCCTTTATATCATTGCCGGTTATTTGGTAATTATTGTTGTAGCCTATCTGGTTCAGGAAAAACTCATCTTTAAACCGGAGAAGTTACCTGCCAATTTTGAGTACAGATACGATGCCCCTTTCGAAGAACTTTTTTTCAATGTTGAACCTGGCGTCAGTATCAACGGCCTTCATTTTTATGTACCGGAACCCAAAGGGCTGATCCTGTATTTTCATGGCAATTCCAGAAGCATCAAGGGCTGGGCAAAATACGCCAAAGATTTTTCGAGGTACCAGTATGATGTGTTACTGGTAGATTACAGGGGCTTTGGAAAAAGTACCGGAAAACGCGGAGAAAAAGCCATGCTGGCCGATATGCAATTTGTGTACAACAAGCTAAAAGAACGTTTTGAGGAGCAACACATACTCGTTTATGGAAGAAGCCTTGGAAGTGGCTTTGCCACAAAGATTGCTGCCGACAATAAACCCCGGTACCTGATACTGGACGCGCCCTATTATAGTTTTATAAAAGTAGCCGAACGGTTCACCCCCTTTCTTCCGCACAGGCTTACATTGCGTTTTAAACTGCCTACCGACCAATGGATCGGCAAGGTCAACTGCCATACCTATATTATTCACGGTACCAAGGACTGGCTGATCCCTATCAGCCAGAGTGAGAGTTTACAAAAATTCAATCCGCATAAAATTACCCTGATACGCATTCATGGAGGCGGGCATAATAATCTGCCCACATACCCGGAATACCACAATTTCATCAGGGATATTCTGAAGTATTAAAGGCTTTCAGTACTTAACTTTACCGGGTGAATAAATACAGAATACTCAATTGGTTAAAGATCATCCTTATTCTATATGCACTGGTTGGTACCGCATTATATATGCTGCAGGACCGGCTGCTGTTTCATCCTGTGGCAGTAGACAGAGACAGCAGTTATGCATTTAAACAGCCTTATAAAGAGCTGAGCTTTCCGCTCGATGCATCGAATCAGTTTCACATTGTACAGTTCACCGTTCCAGATTCTATCCGTAAAGGAATTGTTTTGTATTTCCATGGAAACAAAACCAATATCAGCCGTTATGCAAAATTTTCGGAAAATTTTACCCGCAACAAATACGATGTCTGGATGATGGACTATCCGGGTTTTGGCAAATCAACCGGAACCCTCAGTGAAGACATTGTGTATGAAGAAGCATTACAGTTATATAAACTGGCCAGGGTAAGGTATAAGCCCGAACAGATCATCATTTACGGAAAATCTATTGGAACAGGCGTTGCCGCCCAGCTTGCCTCGGTGAGAGATTGCAGGAGGCTGATTCTTGAAACACCTTATTATGGACTGGCTGCTTTAGTCAATAATTATTTATGGATGTATCCGGTTGAACGGATGATCCATTTTAAATTGCCCACCTATCAGTATATGTCTAAAGTAACGGCGCCGGTTACTATTTTTCACGGTACAGACGACGAGTTGATTTCATTTAAAAATGCCTCTAAACTACAATCATTGTTAAAGCCGGGTGATGAATTTATAGCTGTTGAAAATGGCAGGCACAATAACCTGTTCAGCTTTAAGCTGGTTCAGGAAAAACTAGACAGTGTTTTACAAAAATAAATGTTGCGTGAACAGCCGGTAATGAGGGTGGCTAGACTTCTTTCAGCGTTGCTTTGTTGTTGGTAATCTTAAGACTGTGCTGCACCCCTACTTTAAGGGCAACATTTTCTTCTTCATGACTTACCGGAAAATCATAACAAACCGGGTAAGCATATTCCGCAACATGCGATTGAATAATCTGCTGAACGGTTTGCCCGAATGGCCTTACGGTTTTATGAACATCTGTAAACTTTCCAACAACCAGCCCGCTCAGTCCACTGAGCATACCGGCTCTTTTTAACTGAATCATCATCCGGTCTATATTATAGATGTACTCACCGATATCTTCAATAAAGAGAATTTTACCGGTTGTTTTGTAGGCAGATTTTGTTCCGGCCAAATGAGCAATCAATGCCAGGTTACCTCCTACCAGTTCTCCGCTGCAGGCGCCCGCACGATTAAAAGCATGTGGGGGACAACTGTAATTGCTCTTCACTCCCTTTAAGGCTTTTTGCAAAGACTGCACATAGCTCTTTTTGGCACCACCCTTATTAAATGCATTGGCCATGGGCGCATGCAAAGAGGCCATTTTTAACTGCTGGTTCAGGTGGGCCAGCAATACCGTGATATCGCTAAAGCCGATGATCCACTTAGGATGTTTTTTAAATACAGTAAAATCCAACCGGTCTATAATCCGGCTTACCCCATAGCCGCCTCTTCCGCATAAAATAGCGTTGATATTTTTATCATCGAGCATTGCCTGCAACTCGTTGCAGCGTTCTTCATCTGTTCCGCTGAAATAAGTTTTAGACTTACTGCCAATCGTTTTTCCCAGCATTACTTCGTAACCCCATTGCTGTAAACTATGTATACAGGTTTGTACTTTGGCTGCTTCCATATAACCCGCGGGGCAGGTGATTGCAATGGTGTCGCCTTTTTTTAAATAAGGAGGGATCCTGGTCATACTGCAAGCTAAATGATTTCCTGTAATGTCACCTGATCCTGCTCTACCGATAAACGGTGCAGCACACCACACTTCAACGCAAAATTATTTTTCTGGTGACCTACCGGAAAATCAAAACAAACCGGATAATCAAATGTGGCCGTTCTTTCCTGCACAATCCGGTAAATATCTCTGCCAAATGGCGCATCGGGGCTATCGGGTTTGATATTGGTAAACCCTCCAACGATCAGTCCCTTTAGTTTTGCCAGTTTGCCGGACCGGTGAAGATTACACAACATCCGGTCGATATTATACAAGGGTTCTCCCACATCTTCTATAAATAAAATTTTTCCGTTGGTATCCATGGCAGAAACCGAGCCGCTCA
>CALPNW020000014.1 GCA_943325035.2 Sphingobacterium thalpophilum
CCAACAGACACCATCCCGACTACCAGAAAGTACAGATACTGAATAATATTTTTGGTGGATTTTTTGGATCAAGGCTCATGAGCAATATCCGCGAAGACAAAGGATATACCTACGGCATTCACAGTTATATACAGAATCATATACACGACAGCGCCTGGATGATCAGTACCGAAGCAGGAAGAGATGTATGCGAAGCTACCATTGAGGAAGTGTACAAGGAAATGCAGATCCTTTGCAATGACCTGATTGATGATGAAGAACTGAGTCTGGTGAGGAACTATATGATCGGCACCGTACTGGGCGATCTGGACGGCCCTTTTCAGCTGATCTCCCGCTGGAAGAACTATGTGCTGAACGGAGTAGACGACAGTTACTTTTACAAAAGTGTTGAAATGATTAAAACAACCGGTGCAGAAGAACTGCGGGAACTGGCAAAAAAATACCTAAACCCGGATGCTTTTTATGAATTGGTAGTGATCTGAGAAAACACATACCCCATTTCCAGTGCAATCTGAGCGGAAGTGGCTGCATATACTTTATCCTGTTCAGGGCTACCATCACTTCGTTTAGGATCATCATACCTGATTGTGAATCTCTCGGCTGCACCAATTACAACCGGGCAGGATTCATCGGCCTGTGAACAGGTCATCACAGCCCCGTATGAATGTTGCGGATTGGCAGCATCATTGTATTTTTTAGAAAATGCAGACAAGGCCGGAAGCGATTTACCAAAGCGCACCATATAATGCGGATTATTCTTATCGCTATTTCCGGTGATGAGAAAACCTGCATTCCGCAACGCATGAATTGCATTTTCATTAAAGGCCGTTTCTTCTGTACCACCCGAATAGCAATGAATGCCACGAACCCCATAAAAAGCAGCAGCAGCCTGAGCCCAGATCTGTGTAAAATGACTTCTGCGCGAATTGTGCGTACAGATAAACGTCAGTTCAACCGGTTGTTTTAAGGCCAACCGCTCACGGATATAATGACTGAGCAACTGCAGTGATGCTTTACGTTCGGCAGAGATAGCAGCGTATTTTGTTTCCGCCAGTTCAAAGCAGGCAGTTAAGGCAGGAAACAAGGGCTGGTAATATTTTTTTCTCAGCCAGAAGGCAAGATTTACCAAAGCAATCAAAGAAGGTACTTCCACCAACGGACCAATCACCCCTGCAAAAGCAGCACCGCTATTGATGCCAAATACACCGATGGCAACAGCAATGGCCAGTTCAAAATTATTACCTGTAGCAGTAAATGCAATTGACGTATTGCGTGAATAATCTGCGCCTAGTTTTTTTCCGATGAAAAAACTAATCAGGAACATCAGCGAAAAATAAATCAGCAGCGGAATGGCGATCCGAACAACATCCAGCGGAATCTGAATGATCAGCTGCCCTTTCAGGCTAAACATCAACACGATCGTAAACAACAAAGCAATGAGTGTTACCGGAGCAATAAAGGGAATGTATTTTTGGGTGAACCAGTCGGCTCCTTTCCATTTAATGAGTAATACCCTGCTCAAAATACCAGCGGCAAAAGGAATACCCAGGTAGATGCCCACCGATTGAGCGATTGCTGCAATAGTGATATTTACAGGAAGCCCTTTAATACCAAAATAAGGAGGCAGCACTGTAATAAACAACCAGGCATAAAAGCTGTAAAAGAAAACCTGAAAAATACTATTCAGCGCAACCAGTCCGGCAGCATATTCCCTGTTGCCTTCTGCCAGTTCATTCCAAACAATCACCATGGCAATACACCTGGCCAGACCAATCAGAATCAAACCAACCATGTATTCCGGATAATCCCTTAAAAAAATCACGGAAAGAAAGAACATCAGCAAAGGCCCGATTACCCAGTTGAGTACCAACGACAAGCTCAGCACTTTGGTATCTTTAAATACATCACCGATGCGGCTATAATTCACTTTAGCCAACGGAGGATACATCATCAGTATTAACCCGATGGCCAGCGGGATATTGGTGGTACCGCTCGATAATGAATTAAGCGACCCGGCTACATCGGGCATCAGGTAACCAATGGAGATACCCAATGCCATTGCACCGAAGATCCAGAGGGTTAAGTAACGGTCTAAGAAAGATAATTTTTTTCTTCCGGCAGCAGGGGCGCAATGTTCCATACAGGTAGTTTATAAAGATTGATCAGAACGAAATAGTTTGATCCGAACAAAATAAGTTGTTCAAAACGGATAATGATCAGCAGCATCCACCACCTGGTGTACAGCAAGATTCAGCAGCCGGTTTCTGCGCAAATACAGTGATGCTGAAAATACCGGTGTCGCCGGATTTAAAAGCGGTCAGTTCTGCATCGTTCAGGTAATTCTTTAAAATATCGTCCGGAATGACAATGGCTTTTTCCTTCTGCACGGCAATATGGCTGAATCCGTTGCTACGGATCAGTTCCATGTATACTTCTTTTTGTATGGCACCTGAAACACAGCCTGCATACATTTCTGCATCTTTACGCAAAGCTTCGGGAAGTCTGCCAACCAGTACCACGTCGGAGATACTAAAATGACCACCCGGTTTCAGCACGCGGAAAATTTCTTTGAAAACACCATCCTTATTAGGTACCAGGTTGAGCACGCAGTTGCTCACCACCACATCAGCCACATTAGCGGCCAGCGGCATATTTTCAATATCTCCTTCCCTGAACTGAACATTGGTAAAGCCCAGTTTAGCCGCATTGGCCTTGGCCTTCTCCAGCATGGCCGGTGTAAAATCAATTCCAATGACTTTACCGGTTTCACCGGTTTGGGCTCTTGCCACAAAACAATCATTGCCGGCACCGCTGCCTAAATCCACAACAGTATCACCCACTTTGATTTGTGCAAACTGTGTAGGCAATCCGCAACCCAAACCAAGATCTGCATCCGCATTGTAACCCTGCATTTTGGTATAATCATCACTCATGATATTATAAACTTCGGTAGAACAGCCGCCCGCACCGCAGCAGGAAGACTGATTCTGCTCAATGGATTGTTCAGCAATGGATGCATATTTTTCTTTAACGAGATCTTTTAATTCCTGTTCGTTTTTCATTGTATACATTTTTATAGGTTTAGCAGCAGGAAGAAGCCTGCTGGTCTTTCAGTTGATGGAATAAATGATTGAATGACTGATTGAATTTTTCAAATGCTTTCCAGTTAATACAGTAACAACTGCGTGGACCTTCTACCGTTCCTTTAATTAAACCGGCTTCTTTCAACTCTTTGAGGTGCTGGGAAACAGTAGACTGGGCCAGTGGTAACACATCCACTATTTCACCGCAAACACATTCATTTTTTTGTGCCAGTACTTTAAGTATGGCAATACGTGCAGGATGCGATAGTGATTTGGCAAAAGCGGCCAGTTCCTGTTCTGCTTTGATAAATTCGTCTAATTTGGGGGATGCCATAGTCATCGTTTTTATACGATAAGCAAAGGTAGGGAATTAGCTTATTCATCGTACTTAAACGATGAGTTAATTTTAATCGGAGGATGATCCAATCCATTCTGATTGATCCTATTAGCCCTCAGTTTGATTGTATTAGGCATCCAGTTGACCCTATTAGCCCTCAGTTTGAACAGAAAGCCCGCCGCCATTTATCACTTTTTTGAACCGATTATCCCTTTCCAAAAATATTTTAAAAATCACATTTAGCTGATAATCAGCTAATTATACTAAACCCATATCTGCACGCTGCCTATTACCTCAAAATACTTGGTACTATGTGTTGCATAGTACTATAAAATGTTGCATCTTTGTGTAGTCAATAACAACAAACAAAACAATTCAAAAAATAAAGATCATGAAAACGCAAACAAACACCATTCAGCAGCCATCCACTTTAAAAATTCAAAAGCCTGTTTTTGGACTGGCAGATTTCTGGAACCTGGAACGTACCCGCAAGGTTAGAGTTCCAAGAAGAAACCTGAACTAAACCCATCATCCTCCAATCACCCTCATCAATCAATTATCATGGATATTCAAAATACACAGAGTCAGATGCGAAAGGGCGTGCTGGAATTTTGTATCCTGTCTATCATTCGTCAGGGGGAAGTTTACCCCTCCGATCTGGTCGACAGAATGAAAGCCGCTAATCTTCATATTCTGGAGGGTACACTCTACCCCTTGCTTACCAGATTAAAGAATGCAGAATTACTTACTTACCGCTGGGTAGAAAGCAATAGCGGCCCCCCACGCAAATATTTCGTGATGACCGATAAAGGCCTGGCCTTTTACGGTGAACTCGAAAGAACCTGGAAGGAACTGGCAGATGCAGTAAAAATACTGACCCAGCCAGACTCTCCCCCGGCTACTGAAACCAACACCACCAACCTTAACCAAGATTAAATAGTTATACCATGAAAAAGGTAATCAATATAAACTTCCAGGGCAGGGTAATACCCATAGAAGAAGCTGCTTACGACAACCTGAAACAGTATGTGGAAAGCCTGCGGGCATTCTTTGCCAATGAAGAAGGAAAAGACGAGATCATCAATGATATAGAAGGTCGTATTGCCGAGTTATTTGGTGAACTGCTGAAAAAAGGCAGCACCTGCATAACCAACGATGATGTAGACAATATCATTGCCGGTATGGGTCGTCCTGCAGATTTTGAAGAGGAAGAAAACAATACCAGATACCAGACTGGTACAGAAACCAAACAGGCTGGAACCAGTACCGGAACAACCGGTGCCGAATCCGGTGGCAGGGGTCGTTTATACAGAGACGTGAATGATAAGATCCTCGGAGGTGTATGTAGCGGACTGGCAGCCTATTTTCGCATAGACCCTACTATTGTTCGGTTGATTTTTGTACTCTTCACCTTCAGTGGCGGAGCCGGTATATTACTCTATATTCTTTTCTGGGTAATACTTCCTTCCCGTTCGCTCGAGCAGATCCCTTCAGGCAAACGCCTGTTCCGGAATACGGAAGAAAAAGTAGTTGCGGGTGTTGCAAGCGGTATTGCTACTTATTTTGATATCGCTATCTGGATCCCAAGACTGGTATTTGCCATGCCACTGGTACTCGGCATCTTTGCTTCCATATTAAGATCTGTATTCTGGTTTCAGATGGATACCGGTGATATCATTTTCAGTTCATTCGGAGGAACACTGTTCATCATTTACATCGTATTATGGGCCGTAATTCCGGAAGCTAAAACAGCTTCGGAAAAACTAGAAATGCGTGGTGAAAAAGTAGACCTGAACTCCATCAAGAACACCATACAGGAAGACCTGGAAGGATTTAAGACCCGTGCAGAAAAATGGGGTGGTGAATTTTCAGAAAAAGCCAAAGTATTCGGCAGTGAGTTTGGCAACACCGTTAACCAGAAAAGCAAACAGTTTAGCAGCGAAGCAGCTTATGCCGGAAAAAGCGGAGGCAACAGACTGCTCAATGGAATAGGCATCGTGTTCAAAGCATTCTTTCTCTTCATTGCAGGCATCATTGCATTTGCATTGCTGGTAGCTTTAATGGCCATCATGTTTGCAGGTATTGGCGCCTTCCCGCTCAAGAATTTATTCCTGGACGGATTCTGGCAAAATTTCCTGGCATGGAGTACGATGATCTTATTCCTGCTCGTACCAATCATAGGCATCGTTACCTGGATCATCCGCAGGGTACTGGGCATGCGGTCTGGCAACAAATACCTGGGATACACTTTCGGAGGATTATGGACCATGGGATGGATCAGTATTGTATTTTTAGCAGCATTGATCTCAAAGGATTTTGACGCACGTGCAACAGACAGAAATGAAGTGACCATTGCACAACCTACAAACGGCAAACTGCTCTTTCAACTGAACGACAGCAATACCAAAGTTAGAAGGGCCAGCAAATGGATCAACCTCGATGGATTCATTACTGCAGAAAAAGACAGTTTTGTACTGAGCAATATTAACGTAAGATTTACCCGAAGCAATGACAGTTTGTTTCATGTGATCTATACCAAACAGAGTAATGGCAAGGATGAAGAAACTGCATTGAAGAACATGGATGAAATCCAATACCGTTTAACGCAAACCGACAGCATCATTTCTCTCAACAACGGATTCCGTTTAAAGAAAGGAACCCGTTTCCGTAACCAGGGATTGATTGTTACCGTTCAGGTACCGCTGGGTGGTAAGGTAGAGACCGATAGAAGTATACGCCGGAACTTTCACTGGGTGAACATCAACAACAATGATGACGATCACGGACTTATTTTCAGAGTTGATGAAGAGGATGACCGGAACGGAACCAATTACAGGAATCTCAGTTCCAATACAGCGTATATCATGACAAGAGATGGACTGGAACGCGAGGAAAAATTGGAAAAGAGTGAGATAGAATCTGGCAGTACCGATGAAGAGGAACTGAGTGGTACCAAAGAGTATAAGAAATCAGCAAAGAGCAGAGAAGAACTGCAAAAAGAATATGATCGCAAGAGAAAAGAAGCAGAAGAGCTGAAGAAAGAACTGGATAAACCGGCCGATACCACCCGTTACCGTTATCAAAAAGTAACAGCGGTAGAACCCGGCAGCGTTCAACCTAAATCAAACAATAAAACCAAAGCACCGGAAGAAACCATTGATTTAGGCACGGAAGCCGGCAGACTTTCCCTGCTACTTTTACAATCTTAAACCTGGTTGGTACAAGTTGGAACAAAGAACCTCGTTGCTGGTTGGCACGGGGTTCTTTGTTTTTGATGTGTTCAGTAAGGCCGATTCACTTATTTTTGCACCACATTTAAACTGCTTGCAATGAAAAACACGCCTTTTACACAAAAACATCTGGCACTTGGTGCTAAAATGGCTGAGTTTGCCGGATACAATATGCCCATCAGTTATACAGGTATTAATGATGAGCATGCTGCTGTTCGTAAAAACGCAGGCGTTTTTGATGTAAGTCATATGGGTGAATTCATGCTAAAGGGCGAAAATGCGCTGGACCTGATTCAGCGGGTAACTACCAACGATGCTTCTAAAATCACCAATGGTCAGGCACAGTACAGTTGTTTACCCAATAATGAAGGTGGTATAGTAGACGATCTGATCGTGTATTGTATAGAGCAGAACAAAGTGTATATGCTGGTAGTGAATGCATCCAATATCGAAAAAGACTGGAACTGGATCTCCTCGCACAATACCAAGGGAGTGGATATGGAAAATATCAGCGAAAGAACCTGTTTGCTGGCCATTCAGGGACCCAACGCCACTAAAATATTACAACCCCTTACCGATACCGATATCATGAACCTGAAGTACTACACTTTTGTGAGAGGAACATTTGCAGGAGTAGAGAACGTGATCATCAGTGCTACCGGTTATACAGGATCCGGAGGCGTAGAAATCTATTTTGAAGACAAAGACGGTGCAGCCGATAAAATATGGGAGGCCATTTTTGCAACAGGCGGCCCACAGGGATTAAAACCAATCGGGTTGGGAGCCAGAGATACCCTTCGTTTAGAAATGGGTTATTGCTTATATGGAATGGACATTAATGATACGACTTCTCCACTGGAAGGCGGGCTGGGATGGATCACCAAGTTCACCAAAGATTTTACTGCAAGAGAAATTCTGGAAAAACAAAAAGCAGCAGGCGTAACCCGCAAGCTCGTAGGATTTGAGATGCTGGAGCGTGGAATACCCCGCCACGACTACCTGATTAAAGATGCTGAAGGAAATACCATCGGTAAAGTAACCAGTGGCACACAGGCCCCTTCTCTGAATAAAGGCATAGGTCTTGGATATGTTTCAACTGCCCATGCAGCAATGGACAGTGAGATCTATATAGATATCAGAAACTCACTGGTAAAAGCTAAAGTAGTAAAAGCCCCGTTTGCGTAATTGGCTGGAGCATAGCGAGTGTATCTGCTTTATTGATTTGAACCAGGGTTTATTTATTTTTATTATTCTTTTCCCAATTTTGATATTGTGTTTTTAATTCATTGACAATATCCGGGTGGCTGGCAGCAACATTTGTTGTTTCAGATGGATCCGCTTCTAAATCAACCAAAAACAAAGTATCTGCATCGGTAAGTTTTCCTTTATCAGATGTGTCAACAGGGTTGCCCATTAACTTCCATTTTCCTTTTCTGGCCGCCCACATATTTTTATATTCCCAACAATACCCTTCAGGATGCATTGTTTCAGCAGCTGCACTATTAATTACAGCAACCAAACTTTTTCCATCTAAATCAGTTCTTGGTAATTTTATAGTACAATATTCAGCAAGCGTTGGAAACCAGTCTGTATTTACTGCAAACTGATTTCTTATTTGACCCTTTGGGATTTTACCAGGCCAGCTGATTATTGAAGGAACACGAATACCTCCTTCAAATAAACTGGCTTTTGCACCACGATATATGCCTGCACTTCCACCGCCAAAGTGCGCGCGCTCCTCAGTTGAATAGCCATTGTCCGATTGAAATATGATGATGGTGTTATTGGTTAATCCAAGTGCATTCACTTTTTTTAATAATGCGCCAATTTTGTCATCAAGACTTGTCATAAATGCTGCATACAAATTTCTTGGATAGGCCAAACCCTTTTTATTATAGTATTCCAACCATTTGGGATCACCTTGGTATGGATAGTGTGGCATATTGATTGCGAAATACATGAAAAATGGATTGCTCTTTGATTTTTCCATGAATTCGCCTGCTTCTTTTACCATCAAATCAGGAAAATATTGTCCGGGATAAAACACTTCTTTCCCATTTCTATATAAATCATGTTTGTTGGGGCCATTCCAATAAAAATAATGTGAGTAGTTGTCAATACAGCCAGCCAAATGACCAAATGAATAGTCAAAACCTTGTGCATTTGGCCCCATCTCCGGTGCATAGCCTAAATGCCATTTGCCAAGATGTGCCGTATTATATCCAACACTTTTAAAAAGTTCTGCTAGTGTAAAACGGTCATTGGGCAAGCCTAAATCGCGATTGGTTTCAGAGGCATTCCTGGGAAGCCCTGCGCGTTGTGGGTTTAAGCCAGTTAATAATGAAGCTCTGGAAGGAGAGCATACCGGAGAAGCATAAAATTGTGTAAACATAGTTCCACTTGCTGCAAATTTGTCAATATTGGGCGTTAATAAATCTTTAGCCCCGTAACAATTTAAATCAATGGCACCCTGATCATCTGAATAAATCACAATCACATTTGGTCTTTGTTGCGCAGAGGAAGTGCCTAATCCAAAAATGCAAATGGAGAAGATGATTATTGTACTTAAACTATTCAATTTCATCATGCGGAAGTTCATTTATTACCTGTAACAAGATATGTCAATAGATGGACTATGTGTAAAATTCATTGCGCCTATTATTCACTTTACAAAATAAAAATTTTTACTGAACCGTTTATTTTGTCAGGAAAGTTTTCAATTATAAAAAACCAGATAAAGTTACTGCTGATGAGACCACTGTATGAACAGGCTTATAGCCTCTTTTGTGTTGCAATAGCCACCAAGCTGCAAATCCAGTAAAAAAATAAAGTGATTGAACAGGCGATTGAAAATTCTCATACTAATCTACTCCATAATTCCGTTATTACAGAGATGAAAAAGATGATTCTATTGGCAAGTGTATGCTTTTTTGCACTCAGTGCCTGCCACCGCAAAACCGGAGCTGGGGGCAGGTCCGGCTCAGAAAGCGGCTTAGCTTCTTATTATGCCGATAAATACAATGGAAGAACAACCAGCAATGGAGAAATCTTCAGGCAATCTAAACTAACTGCTGCACACAAAACCCTTCCCTTTGGTACCAAAGTAAAAGTAACCAACCTCTCCAACGGGAAATCGGTTAAAGTAAGGGTGAACGACCGCGGACCGTTTATTGCAGGCAGAATCATCGACCTCAGCAAATCGGCCGCTGCAAAAATTGATCTGGTTGGTGTGGGTGTTACACAGGTTAAAATCAGGTACTAGTCTGCTGAACGATCTTTACCGCATTGCGGCCAATCATTTTGTATCCATAATCATAACAGAAGGTATAGGTGCCTGCACGCTGGTCTTTCTGCTGATGCGTAAAATGCAGTGCATTGAATCCCATCAGTAATAACTCATGCAGCGGAATGGGCTGCCGGGCAGGATATTGTGAATAAGTGGCAGCCAGTATTCTCCTGTTCTTCTGCAAGAGGTGATTGATTTGCCGGATATAGTTACTGCTCTTACCCGTTTGCTCGTTGTGGTAACTGCTTCTGCAATAATTATCACAGAACTTCTTATCGGTTCTTCCAACAATTTTTTTTGCGCATTGCAAACAGTTTTTTTCTATTGCCGGCATACTTCAGGTATATGAGCTACAAACTGTTTCCAAAGTAATCATTACTGTTCATTAAACACGAGTGGAAATACGCAATTCTGCACGTAAATCACGGATAATTGACTTGCAGCTATCCGTTCATAATCAGATACCAACGTTCACAAACAAAAACAATTCTGTAAGCAATCAGACACCAAAGTACAACCGTTCCTAAACGTTTACAAACACATACATACGCAAGCAGACGTTTAAAATAATCATTGCTGTTTCGGGGCTTTGCATATTTGTTGGGTGAACGGCAGTACGCACTGCTATTTTTAAAATAAACAAACTGAACCGTTATGAACGCAGTAAAAAACAAAGTACAGCTCATCGGCAATTTGGGGCAGGACCCTGATGTAAAAGCCATTGGCGAAGACAAAAAAGTAGCACATATCAGCGTAGCTACCAATGAAAATTACCGCAATGCCAAAGGCGAAAAAGTAACTGAAACACAATGGCACAATGTAGTAGCATGGGGCAAACTGGCAGACATCGCAGAGAAGTACCTGCTGAAAGGCACAGAAGTGGTGATTGAGGGCAAGCTGATCAATCGCAATTACACCGACAAACAAGGTGTTAAAAGGTACATTACCGAAGTGCAGGCCAATGAGCTATTGATACTCACCAAAAAAGCCTGATCCTCCCCCCCGTTCTCATCAGCATACCTTACGATAGTCAATAGGCGGGTATTGATCCCCATCGTACCTGTCCTATTGATAGTAAGGGCTGATCATCCAATATACCAACGGACCTGTAACCGCTACATAAAACCAAAGCGGCCAGGTGATCTTTGCCAGTTTTTTGTGTGTAGCATATTCGGCAGTTAATGCCCGGTAAGCAGTGAATAATATAAAAGGCAGAATGATTGCCGCCAGAAATATATGAGACACCAGTATTATGTAGTAGATCAACCGAACAGATCCTACCGCCAGTTTTTCTGCATCGCTCACCAACCCATCATGATCGGCATCTCCAAAGCGTGCTTCACCGGCCAGTAAATGGTGGGTAATATAAGAAACCAGAAAAGCCACTGATAACAGCAGCGCAATCATCATTAGTTTTTTATGCAACAGATAATTTTGCTGTTTTACAGCAACAAGCGCAGCAACCAGCAATACGGCAATGATTGAATTGATGACTGCATTGGCTTTTGCAAAAATATGCACGTCAAAACCGGTATGAATATCGAGTTTGTATTTTCCCAGTATCACCACCACGATAAATACCACCACGGAAAAAATGCCAATTAACCAGTTGGCTTTTTTGTCATTTTTGCTGATACTTGCTGCTAGCATATAGAATTCTTTTTCGATTAAAGCTTTAGGTTATTAACTGATAATTGCCGGAAAAGTTCAGCATCTATCCGTTTATTTTTCTGCGGTTACGCATATACAATACAAAGAAAGTGATGGCCGTTACAATAATCAGCCAGAGCCAGCTCAGGTCTATGATCTCCTGAAACACCCCGCTTTTTTTTCTAGCGTCTTTCTCCAGCATCAGAATGCCAATGTCTTTAGACAGTTTCTTAAGAGCAGCCGTATCCAACCCGTTGTAATATCCCCTTACTATATGCTCTCTGTCCAGCAACACAAAACGGCTGGTATGTACAAAATCCGGACTGATCTTTTCATCGGTAAACTTATCTACCCGCAGCTCTTCAAAAGCAAATTGATAGATCGAATCTTTATTGCCCGTTAACATCCACCAGTTATCATGGTTCACGCCAAAACGATCCGCATAATTTTTCAGTACCGATGCTGAGTCATTTTCAGGATCTACCGTAAACGACATAAACTGAACGATCGATGTATCTATCCGGTTGCGGACATTGCCCCCTGTTTTAAAGGATTGCTGTATTTTGGCCATATTGGCGGTAAGCTTAGGACAGATACTTCTGCAACCTGTAAAGAAAAAATCAAGTACCAGGATCTTTCCTTCTTTATCATATAAACTCACAGAATCTCCCAGCTGGTTCACCAGGTGAATATTGGCTGTTTGATGCCAAACGCTGTCGTTCACTTCCTTCCCTTTAACCACCTTGGTAATGACTGTGTCTAACAGGTATTTGCGGGGTATATCTACCGCATGCTCACTCACATTTTTTAAAATGAGGTAACAGGTGATTGGAATACCCAGGGCAATCAACAGCCCTAAAATTGCTTTTTTATTCATAGTATCTGGTATAAGAAAAAACCATCGCATTGCAGCGATGGTTCAGACTGTGTAAAATTATGTAAGTAATCTTAAGTAGCTGTTAGTGCGTTGCCTTAGGTGCTTCTGGTGTTGCCTTAGATTCTTCATGTACCTTAGGTTCTGCAGCGCCATGTTCTTTCTTCTCTACCTTAATAGTGCTTTGCTCTTTATAATGCCGATCGTAGGTATTACGCAGATTCCTGAATGAATTACCATCATACAGGAATGCAGTGATGAACCAAATAAACAGGGCCAGCGGCATAACGATGGTCATGATCAGGTTTTTTAATTCATGCTTTAAGTGCATGAAATAAGCAACAATATAAAAAGCCTTTGCCATCATCAGAATAACGATGGTGCCTTTAATAGCCAATCTGAATCCTTCGCTTTCCAAAGGAATACCAATCATCCAGAAACCAAGAATCAATTCTATGATGGTTAGTACGGTAAGAATAACCGTCACCTTAATTATTTCCTTGTTACCACCGCCTGCGTGTTCATGATGTTCCGCTATATGTTCCATAATATCTTTTTGTAGTTGTGTTAATTGATTGAATTAGATCAGGTAGAAACAAGTGAATACAAATACCCATACTAAGTCTACAAAGTGCCAGTACAATCCTGCTTTTTCAATCATCAGGTAATGACCTCTCTGTTCAAACTTATCCATCAGCGTCATGATCAGCATGATGATATTAATAAATACACCAGATAATACGTGGAAACCATGAAAACCGGTGATGGTAAAAAAGTAGTTGGTAAAGTTGGTAGAAGAAGCCGTTCCGTCTGCATTCGGGAAAGGGTTACTACCCCACCATGCGCCTTCGTGAAACAGGTGATTCCACTCCCATGCCTGGCAGCTTAAGAAAGCAATACCACCAATAATGGTCCAGATCAGGTTTTTAACCACCGCGTTCTTGTCCATATTCTTACCGGCCTGCACCGCCAATACCATGGTTACGGAACTGATGATCAGAATAAAGGTCATCACACTCACAAATACCAACGGTGCATGTACTCCTTCGGGTGCATATGGGAAACTTCTGAAGACTTCATTCGGGTCAGGCCATCCATTGGTAGAAAAACGGATCGTACCATAAGAGATAAGAAAAGCACCAAAAGTAAAGGCATCACTCATCAGAAAGTACCACATCATTACTTTGCCGTACTCTACGTTGAAGGGGCTTTTACCTCCACCCCATGATTTGGTGGTTGGTGCGGTTGCAGTTGTTGCCATAATGGTGTCAAATTTCGATTACAAAAGTATAGGCTAGGGCTGAAAAAAGGTGCAGTTGTTGCAAGTTTTTCTTTATTACCCTATCCAGTTATAAAAAAGGAATAAATAGATCCAGAGTATGTCTACGAAATGCCAGTAGGAAGCGGCCATTTCTATAGGTAAGCTGTTGTTATTGGCCTTGGCGGCAAATGCCCTGATGAAAATAATCAGAATAGCCACTACGCCACCCAGAACGTGCGCCATGTGCAAACCGGTAATCACCAGCAGAAAAGAGGCGGCAGAATTGCTCTTGCTGCCTGTAAGTGCAATATTGTTCTGCTCGAGGTTCATAAAGCCCATCACCTGCAATACCAGAAATGCTACACCCAGTATGGCAGTCAGGGAAATCAGCATTTTATACCTGCCAATTTCACGGGCTTTAAGGGCTTTAACTGCCAGTTGAATGGTAGCACTACTCACCAGAATGACACCGGTAGAGTACCAGAAAACCAACGGGAGGTTGAACTCCAGCCAGCTGCTTTGATTTTTCTTTACAATGTAAGCACTGGTTAAACCGGCAAACATCATAACAATACTTCCCATAGCTAACCAAAGGGTGAACTTGTGGGGGTGAATTCTTTGTGGCTCATTGGCCTGCAGGGTTGCTTCCATCTTCACTTAATTTTAATTATTTATTACCCGTTATGATTAACCGGGTGATTGGTACATTTTTTACCTGATCTTATCTGCCAGCAGTGCCAACAGCACAATTGGCAAATAAATATAACTGCTGAACATCACCCTCCTGGCTGCTTTCACCTCCATGGAACGGTACAGCCTGATACTCTGCACTACCATAACTAGGTTACAAGCCATTACAATCCAAACGCTGGTCATCCCCGTTAAACCAAAATAGTAAGGCAGTACACCCATCGGAATCATCAGTACCGAATACATGATTGTTTGCATGGCCGTAAACTTAGTAGGCCCTTTATCGGAAGGCAGGAGTTTGAACCCGGCTTTACTGTAATCGGTATGCGATACCCAGGCAATGGCCCAGAAATGCGGGAACTGCCAGAGGAACTGCATGCCAAATAAAACCCAACCCCCTGCGCTGAAATCATCATTACCGGCCACCCACCCGATCAAACAGGGCAGAGCACCCGGGAAAGCACCAATCAACACCGCAATGGAATTGATCTTCTTTAACGGAGTATAAATGAATGCGTAAAGGAATAAGCTGAATGCAGATACCAGGGCAGCAGACAGGTTAAAGAAGTACCACATCATGGCCACTCCAACCACCCCGCTGATCAAGGCAAATGTATAGGCTTCTTTCTGCGACATTGCCCCACTGGCAACCGGACGTTTGTGGGTCCGTTTCATGACCGCATCGGTATCTTTTTCAACAGCCTGGTTGATGGCATTGGCACTACCGGTCACCAGCATACCTGCAATAAAAAGCAGGATGATCATTAACCAATCGTACTCCACCACTTTAGGGGCCAGTAAATAGCAGATCACGCAAGAAAAAACTACGGTAAAGCTCAGCGTGAACTTAATCAACAGATAATAATCCTTCACTTTACTAGCCAGTGAAAAGGAAGTAGAACCCGTTTTATGCTCTGCGTTATTTGTCATTCTCAGCACTTCGTTTAAAAACAATGCTCCCGGTTAAACGGGAGCATTGAAGTATATACACTGAAGAACCAGAAAGCGTTCCTCAGCAATGTTCAATTAATGATGACTTTCGTCTGCTCCAACTGGTACGTCCTGCGGGGTAAATTCCTTACCATCTTTACCATAATCATACGGCCAGCGGTACACTTCAGGAATCTCTCCTACCCAGTTACCATGACCCGGATGAATTGGAGTAGTCCACTCCAGTGTGTTAGAACTCCATGGGTTCAGGGTAGTCATTTTTCTTCCTTTGAAAATAGAATAGAAGAAGTTGAAGAGGAACAATAACTGTACAGCAAATACAATCATGGCTACCAGACTGATGAACTGGTTCAGTTCACCAAACTGCTTAAAGCTTTCCCAAACACTGAAATCATAATACCTGCGCGGCATACCGGCAAGACCCTGGTAGTGCATCGGCCAGAAAATCAGATAAGCACCTGCAAATGTGATCCAGAAGTGGATATAAGCAAGGGTATTATTCATGAACCTGCCATACATTTTAGGGAACCAGTGGTAAATACCGGCAAACATGCCGAACATACTGGCCACACCCATTACAATATGGAAGTGCGCAACTACAAAATAAGTATCGTGGAGGTGAATATCCAGTGCGGAGTTACCCAGCCAGATACCTGTTAAACCACCAGAGATGAATAAGCTTACAAAACCAATGGCAAACAACATACCCGGTGTAAAGCGGATATTACCTCTCCATAAAGTGGTTAACCAGTTGAACACTTTAATAGCAGATGGAACGGCAATCAACAGCGTCAGCAACACGAATACCGAACCAAGGAACGGATTTAAACCGGTTACAAACATGTGGTGCGCCCAAACCAAAAACGCAAGGATAGCAATTGCAAACAATGAACCGATCATCGCCATGTAGCCGAAGATGGGCTTACGGGAATTCACCGATAAGATTTCAGAGGCAATACCCATTGCAGGAAGCAGAATGATGTATACTTCCGGGTGACCCAGGAACCAGAACAAGTGTTGGTAGAGAATAGCACTACCGCCCTCATTTGGCAAAGCACCTACTCCGTTCACAAAGATATCAGAGAGGTAAAAGCTTGTTCCGAAATTACGGTCGAATATCAATAAAATAAAACCAGAAAATAATACAGGGAAAGACAATACACCCAATACAGCAGTAAAGAACAAAGCCCAGATGGTTAAAGGAAGACGGGTCATGCTCATTCCCTTGGTACGCATGTTCAATACGGTAGAGATGTAGTTCAAACCAGCCAGTAACTGAGATACAACGAACAATGCCATAGACACGATCCAGAGATCCATACCGGTTTTAGAACCCGGAGAAGCATCACCCAATGCACTTAACGGAGGGTAAGCAGTCCAACCGCCACTGAAGGGGCCGGTTTCAACAAACAAAGAAGACAACATGACGATACTCGCTGAAAAGAAAAACCAGTAGCTCAGCATATTCATCATAGGAGACGCCATGTCTCTTGCTCCGATCTGCAATGGAATGAGGAAGTTGGCAAAAGTACCACTGAGGCCTGCGGTTAATACAAAGAATACCAGCACGGTACCGTGCGTAGTAACCAGGGCATAATATGCAGCCGGAGTAATTTTTCCACCTTCCGCCCATTTACCCAGGATGTCCTGCAACCAAGGAAAACTGGTGTCCGGATAACCCAACTGTAAACGGAAAAGCACACTCATTAAGCCACCCAATACAGCCCAAACCATCCCTGTAATCAGGAACTGCTTAGCGATCATTTTATGATCCTGACTGAACACATATTTGGTGATGAATGTGTCGTGATGCTCGTGGTGTTCGCCATGTGCATCGTGGTGTGAACCTGCTGCCGCAGGTGCGTGTAAAACGGCTTCATTACTCATACCTAATTCTTTATTTTTTTAGTGCTCTTATAATTTTGCAATCACTTTTACTGCAGTATCCGCTGCAGGTGCTGTATTGGAAGGATCTTTATCGGGGAACGCGGAAAGATAGTACGGTTTTTGCCCGGCCATCTTAGCATCGTATTCTTCCTGATCCAGCACTTCAATCACCCCTTTCATAGAATAGTGACCATTACCGCACATCTGATCACAACTGATCTCGAACTGAAAGTTAGGGTTGCCCGTAATCTCTTTCATTTCGGCGGTAGTGTATTTAGGTGTAAACCACATAGTTGTAGGAATGCCCGGAACGGCGTCCATCTTCATGCGGAAATGCGATAAACCAACATCATGGATCACGTCTCTCGAGCCAATCACCAGTTTCACCGGACGGCCTTTGATCAGGTACATCGTTTGCTCCATCACCAGATCATCATGAGACAACTGATCGTCCCAGATAAGTCCTAAAGTGTTGGCAGCATTGTCTATGTTCTTGTAATATTTTTTACCAAAAGTGGCGTCTTTACCCGGGTAGCGGAAGATCCAGCCGAATTGTTTTCCGGTTACTTCAACCACCATGGCATTTTTGGGAGGCTCGCCGGTAAACAGGAACCAGTTACGCAAACCAATTACTACCAGAACGGTCAGGGTAATGGCAGGTATCACGGTCCAGATTACTTCCAGCTTATTACTGTGGGCAAAATAAAATACTTTTCTGTCGTCACTTTCCTGGTACCTGTAAGAGAACCAGAACAGGATGACCTGGGTAGCGATGAAAACAATACCGGTAACTGCAAGCGTTACCCATAACATAGAGTCTACACGGGCACCTTCTACACTGGCGGCATCATGAGCCAGCAATGTTTTATCGAACAGCAGGTGGTTGCAATACCAAACGCCCACCAAACCAAATACAAGAAATACAACCATCAACAAACCGTTGATTTTGTTGGTCTCTTTTCTGGTTTTCTCTTCTCCTTTCAGAATGCCTACATACTCACTTGCTTTGGCAATCTGAAAGATGACCAGGAAAATCAGTACTACTACTGCGGCTGTTAAAAACATTGTCATAGTGCTATCTATATTAACTTATACTAACAATTATATTGACCAACAGGTTCAGTTAAACCTGGTGAATGATACTTTCTTTCAGGTAAGGATGGTACTTGGCAATCAGTGGCTTGCTGGCAAGTGCTCTCGATACAAACAGAATCATGGCTCCAACAAAGAAACTTAAAATTCCAAAATCAAGCCATCCGAGGGTAACATGGTCTTTGATCAGAGACCCCATCACCATCTGGTAAAAATCAATCCAGTGACCAAAGATGATCAGCACCGCCATGAAAGTAACCAGTGTGTAGTTTCTTTTAGCAGAACGTTTCATCAGAATTAACAACGGACAAAGGAAGTTGATGATCAGGTTAAAGAAGAAAATTCCTTTATAAGCACCCTGAACGCGGTGTTTAAAGTAAACGGTTTCTTCCGGAATGTTGGCGTACCAGATCAGCATGTACTGCGAAAACCACAGGTAGGTCCAGAAAATAGAGAAGGCGAACATGAATTTGCCAATATCGTGCAGGTGTTCCTGGGTAGTTAATTCCAGGTAACCTTTATTTTTAAGATAGATCACCCAAAGTGCAATCAGCGACATACCCGATACAAAAGAACTTGCAAAAGTATACCAGCTGTACATGGTAGAATACCAGTGTGCATCGATGCTCATCATCCACAACCATGGAACGGTAGAACCAACGGTTAAGGCAAACCATACAGTGAACAGGGCCGCTCTTACGGTACCACGCAAAATAAATTTAGCCCCTTGTTCGCTGGTCATAGCAGCCTGGTCGCACTCTTCGTTGAGTTTACGGATTCTCCAGCCCAGGAAGCTCCACAGGCCAATGGTTAACGTACTCCAGATCACAAAGAAAGTAGGGTTCAGAAAACCGGCTTTACCTCTCAGGATAGGATCAGCAGCAACTGCTTCTGTATCCAGCCAGTGATAAATATGGTGCTTGTGATCAAAAACGATGAACATCAGTACTGCAAAAGTGATCACACCAAAAATAGGAACCAGTGTAGAGATCGCTTCCGGAATACGGCGGAAAGTTTGGGTAAAGCCCGCCTGTGCCAGAGTGGTTACGCTCAGGAAGAACATGCTGGCATTACAGATCAGTGTAAAGAAGATGGAATTATACATCAACGTACCCCAGAAATGAACCTGTTCGTGTTCATCGGTGCTGAAACCTTTGGTGATCATTCCATAAACCAATGCAACCAGTCCAAGACCCATCAGGGCATAGGACCAGGTTTTCATTTTGCCGGGAACTTCAAATTGTGTTCTTAAAGATGCCATCGTTACTCTTTTAGTTCAGTTATACTGAGATGCTTAAAATTATTTTGCTGCTACAACTGCTGCTGCCGGAGCCGCTACTGCAGGTGCTGATTTTTTTCCTTCCTGTTGTTTTGCTTTAATATAGGCAATCACCTTCCAGCGCTGGGAACGGCTCAGCTGAGAAGCATAAGAGCCCATGAGGTTTTTACCGTATGCTACAGAATAGAACATCTGACCCGCAGGCATTGCTTCATATTTAGCATCTCCTACCAGTGTAGCGGGTTTTGCTGCATAAGGGCCATTGCCGTCTTTGTATAAAGGACCGTTGCCATTTAATTTAGTACCATGACAAACACCACAGTTCACCAGGTATAAGCGCTCTACATCTGCTTTATCGTTGGCAGTTAAAGAATCGAAAATATACGGATTGGGAACCTGCTTGGAAGCGGTGTAGTTGGTGGTATCCCCTGCTGCATCTTTTGCAATATGAAAAGGCATTTCCTCTTCGCGGGAAATGGTTCCTTCTACCGGTCTGTTATTATAGCTGATGCCTTTTTCTGCCAGATTGCTGTGATCGGCATAAGATTCGTACGCACGGCTGTAAGCCATATCCGGAATGTATACTCTTCCTGGTGTGCGCTTCACATCACTGCAGGCCGCTAAGGCAAGAACTGCAGTTAAACAAGCTATGATTGATGTATTCTTCATGATACTGTTAATTCTGATTTACTAATAGTTTAAGCAGCTACGATTTGTTTGTCTTCGAACCTCATTTCGTCTTTATCGTATGTTCCGATCCACCAGCCTTCTTCAGCAATCTGGCAATCTGTTTCAACTGCACCGCTGTTAGATAAAAAAGCACGCAGGTCGTCTACATTGGTATGCTCGGTACACTCAATCACCATTACAAAAAGATCATCAGTGGCACGCGCATGAAAATGGTGCTTCTTTACAAATGGAGCCAGTTGGCAGATGTACAGAAAAGTAAGTACCATGCCTACCGCTGCAAACAGAACGGTCAGCTCAAACATGATTGGGATCCAGGCCGGCAACGCAAAGTGTGGTTTACCACCAATGTTCAACGGCCAGTCTTTGGTAAGGATCCAGCTGATACAGCTTAATGCAGTAGAAGTACCGGTGATACCGTAAATGAAACCGGCAGTATGCAGGCTGGTTTCACGTAATCCAAGTGCATGATCCAGACCATGAACCGCAAACGGCGTGTACACGTCATGAATTTTATATCCGGCAGTACGTACTTTCTTTACTGCAGGAAACAGAACTGCTTCGTTATCAAAACAGCCTACTACGAATTTCTTTTTTGCCATACTTTATTTTTTGTCCGCTAACCGTTGCCGGTTTGCAGTAAAAGAATTTATTTCAACCAGTTAATGAGCGTGCGACTGTTCGTGCACAAAATCTTCGAGCTTCTGCTCTTCAATTCCGCCCATCTGACCCTTATATCCTTCACCGGTAGTTTTCAATACATATTTGATCTCGGCAATTGCAATAACCGGGAAGTATTTGGCAAACAGGAAGAAGCAGGTAAAGAACAATCCAAAAGTACCGGCGTAAAACCCGATTTCCCAAATGGTAGGGCTGTAGTAAACACTCCAGCTACTTGGTAAATAATCACGGTACAGAGAGGTAACGATAATTACGAAACGCTCAAACCACATACCGATGTTTACAATAACACTCATGAAGAAGGTTACAAAAATGTTTCTTCTCATTTTGCGGAACCAGAAAATCTGTGGGCTTAATACGTTACAAGCCATCATACCCCAGTAGCTCCATCCATAAGGACTGAACAGGTTGGCACGGCTGTACCAGAAAGTATATCCCTCATATTTGTTCTGGCTGTACCAGCCCATGAACAACTCGGTCAGGTAGGCAATACCTACAATAGAACCGGTTAATACAATTACTTTATTCATTGCCTCAATGTGACCCACTGTTACGTAGTCTTCCATTTCAAATACTTTGCGGACAATGATCATCAGGGTTTGCACCATGGCAAAACCGGAGAAGATGGCACCCGCAACAAAATAAGGAGGGAAGATGGTGGTATGCCAGCCCGGAATAACAGAAGTGGCAAAGTCAAAAGATACAATGGTGTGCACAGACAATACCAATGGCGTACTCAAACCAGCCAGTACAAGCGATAAGCTCTCATGACGCTGCCAGTGTTTGGTAGAACCCGTCCAACCGAAAGCGGCAACCCCATATAAACGCTTGCGCAGTTTGGTGAAAGCACGGTCTCTTACGGTAGCAAAATCGGGTAATAAACCACTGTACCAGAACAACAGGGATACCGTGAAGTAAGTAGAGATGGCGAAAACGTCCCACAACAAAGGTGAGTTGAAGTTCACCCATAACGGACCACGTGTGTTAGGATAAGGGAATACAAAGAAAGCCATCCATACACGACCCATGTGAAAGATCGGGAACTGCCCGGCACACATAACGGCAAAGATGGTCATTGCTTCTGCAGCACGGTTTACACCGGTTCTCCAGCCCTGACGGAACAATAAGAGGATCGCAGAGATCAGTGTACCGGCGTGACCGATACCAACCCACCAAACGAAGTTGGTGATGTCCCAACCCCAACCCACTGTTTTGTTCAGGTTCCACTGGCCGATACCGTAGGTAACATCCCGGTAAACGCTGTAAACACCAAACATCAATAAGGCAACAGCAATATAAAAACCAGCATACCAGAGTTTGGTAGGTTTGGCTTCAATAGGGCGAACAATATCTTCTGTAACCTGTGCATAGGTTTTGTCACCGTATACCAATGGTTCCCTGAGCTGTGATTCGTACTTTAAATGCATCTCTTCTTATTTTGGTCCGTGACTCATATACATGAGCCATAGTAATTTCAATTTCTAAATATCCAACCAATTACGCGTGCGCTTTCTCAGCATGTGCTGCGCCTTTAGGAGCAGCTTCTTTACCACCTTCGTGCTTCGCTTCTTCATCGCTGTTTCTAACTTTAGCCATATAGGTAACGTTAGGCATCACGTGCAGCATTTCGAGCACATAGAACTGACGGTTCGGATTTTCTACACGAGCCAGCGTAATAGCACTTTCCTTGCTGTTTGCATTACCGAAAGTGATAGCGTTGGTAGGGCAGGCCTGCTGACAAGCCACTTTGATATCGCTGTCTACCATTGGTCTGCTGTCTCTCTTCGCTTTCAGTTTTCCTTCCTGTAAACGCTGAACACAGAATGAACATTTTTCAATTACGCCTCTTGAACGAACGGTCACATCCGGGTTCAATACCATTCTTGTTAAGTCGTCATTCATATCCATCACCACATCGTTCACAATACCTCTCTGGTTATCACCAAAGCTATCGGCACCGGTATAATCGGCCCAGTTAAAACGACGTACTTTATAAGGACAGTTGTTGGCGCAATATCTTGTACCGATACAACGGTTATATGTCATTTGGTTCAATCCTTCTGAACTGTGGTTGGTAGCAGCTACCGGACAAACGTTCTCACAAGGAGCGTTGTCGCAATGCTGACACATCAACGGCTGGAATACCACATTCGGGTTGTCCATATCGCCACTGTAGTATCGGTCAATTCTCAACCAATGCATTTCATGACCACGTAATACTTCCGGCTTTCCGACAACAGAAACGTTGTTCTCTGCATTACAGGCTACTACGCAGGCACCACAACCATTACAGGTGTTCAGGTCTACGCTCATACCCCATTTAATACCCGGACGGTCGAACACCGGATAAATAGTACCCTGGCTTTCAAATTTCTCAATACCACCCCAAGGCTTTAATTCGGCCTCACGCTCATCGCGTATTTCGGTAGGATTGTGTTTGTATTCGGCTAGAGTAATTTCTTTCATTACCTCTGTACGATTGCCCTGGGCAGTATCGTAACGGCTGTGTGTTTGTGTTAAGGCAACCGGGTATTTTTCACCGGTAGCAGCAACAGTTACATCAGCATGGCTGAAGTTGACAGAAGCACCATTCAGTGAAGCAAGAATGTATGCGTTCTTACCTACCCCATCAGCAGATTTACCCAGTTTTTCACTGCGGCCGTAACCAACAGCAATACCAATGGTGTCCGGATGAGTACCAGGAATAATCAAAGCAGGTAACTCCAGCGATTTACCACCAACGGTTACTTTAACCACCGGCTTCGGAGGATTCACCTCGTAAGCATCGGCCTGGCCATTGTTGTTGATATCTATATTCAGCAATGTTTTAGCCATTGCAGGAGAAACGATTACGTAGTTGTCCCAGGTAGCGCGGGTTACCGGATCCGGTAATTCCTGTAACCAAGGGTTAGAAGCGCCCTGACCGGCACCGATTCCTATTTTTTCATAGAGAACCAGTTCTACCTTACCACCTTTTTTAGCAGCAACAGCAGCGTTCACAGCAGCAGCAACAGCAGCATCCCTGAAGCTTCCGGCACTTAAAGCACCGGTAGCAGTGGTGAAGATGCCATCCTGCAAAGCCTTATCCCAACCAGCAACACCACCGAGTTTAGCACTCCAGAAGTTTTTGAGGTTGGTTAAATAATCTTCTGAAGAACCACTCCATTTCAGCAGGCTATCCTGCCACTGGCGTGTTTTGAACAAAGGATAAATAGTAGGCTGTATAAAAGAGAAATGGCCGGTTTTAGCTTCGGCATCACCCCAGCTTTCGAGGAAATGATGATCTGGTAAAACAAACTTACAGAGGTCTGCAGTTTCGTCCATTTTAGTAGCAAAAGAAACAACGGTTTTTACTTTTGTTAAACCGGTCTTTACTTTATCCGCATCAAACCAGGAATACACCGGGTTGGCACCATGAATCAGTAAAGTTCCAACAGCACCAGCGTTCATATCGTTCACCAGTTGAGCAAACTCACCATCCACACCCGCACGGGTATTGGTAGTTTCTGCCCAGTTGATGGTAGAACCACCCGCACCAACAGCATTGTTGATTGCATTCACAATGATCTGAATATTCACATCATTGCTACCGGCAACAACCAGCGCAGCACCTTTGTTAGCGATCAGTGCTTTAGCCGCTTTTTCAATGCCTTCTTTTAATTTAGCATCGGTAATACCGGTTATTTCCAGGCCATTCACCGCGCTCAGTAAAGCAGCAGCGATCGCACCAATTTCGGAAGGACGGTGTAAATATTTTTCATCTGCGTTAGAACCGGTCAGCGAAGCCACACTTTCAAAGTGAATGTGCTTGCTCATAGCAGGTTTTTGCTCGTCTAATTTTTTACCTACAGCATATTGTCTGGCAAATTCAACCGGGCTGAGCCAGGTACCGAGGAAATCGGCGCCTAAACTAACGATGGCTTTTGCATTGTCAAAGCGGTAAGAAGGAATAGCACGAACGCCGTAAGAAGCTTCATTCGCCAACAGCATACCGCTGAAAGAAACTGCATCGTACGTAACGTGTTTGCTACCCGGATATTTAGCCAGGAACTGCGCAATTACTGCTTTGGTAGAAGGAGAGGTTACGGTGCTGGTTAAAACAACTACAGAACCGGAGATCGATGCAGCAATAGCAGCATCGGCCGCTTCAAAAGTTACTTCTTTACCATCAATGGTAGGAAAACGAAGACGGGCCGTATCGTAAAGATCCAGCACAGATGCCTGAACCCTTGCAGAAGTACCCCCTTTGGTAATAGGACTGAGTTCGTTACCTTCTATTTTGATAGGACGACCATCACGTACCTTGGCCAGGATACTTACTGTATCACCGTCCTGTACATAAGTAGTTGCGTAGTATTTTGCAATACCAGGAACAACATCTTCCGGTTTATTGGCAAAAGGAATTGCTTTTTTAATAGGCATTTCGCAACTGGCAGCAGCAGCGGCAGCAGCCGTACTGAAACCCAGGTATTTCAAGAAATCGCGTCTTGGTGCTTTAGCTTCCAAAAAACTCTTGCCATCTTCTTCGGCAACAAAGGGAAGCTCATCTTTAAACTCGTCTTTAACATCCTTATTGTACGCTTCAGACTGATTCAGCTCACCAAAACTTTGCCAGTGCTTTTTTTGCTCCATAATTATTGATTAACAGTAGAAAGCTGTTTAGCAGCCCTCATCGTTCGAATTATATATTTTAGAAACCCATTTGTTCGTTGTGTGCGGTGCTGCTAGTAGTGACATTTCTGACACTCTGTACCACCGATATGTTCTACGGTAACGCCCTTGGTGCTATCCATTTTACCGCTCTTTAAATCGGCATGGTATTTTTCGTAGATGCTATAGAAACCATTGTCTTTAAACTGCACTTTGGTTTCACGGTGACAGTTCACACACCAGCCCATACTGAGGTCGGTAAACTGTTTTACTTCACCCATTTTCTGAATTTCACCATGACAGGTTTGACAGGCAACCTGACCAGCTTTTACGTGCTGAGAGTGGTTGAAATAAACGTGATCGGGCAGGTTGTGAATACGAACCCACTCAATAGGCTGCGCTTTTGTAGCATCCCATGGTTTGCCTTCTTCAAAACCAGCGTATTTGTATAATTTTTTAATTTCCGCAGTACCGTCTATTTCGTCTCCTGCTTCGTTGAACATTTTCTCACCCTTGTATTCGTTGATCGCAAGGTGACAGTTCATACAAACGTTCACAGAAGGGATCGTAGCCTGTTTGCCCTGGGCAACCCCGGAATGGCAATACTGACAGTTGATCTGGTTAGCACCAGCGTGTACTTTATGCGAATAATAGATCGGTTGTTCTGGTTGGTAGTTCTGGCTTCTCCCTAAACCCATGGCACCTTTGGTAGTCATGTAACCACCGGTAATGAACAGTACTATGGTGATCATAGCAATGTAGGTTTTGTTCTTATAGAAAGGGATCGGGTACAGGTAAGTTTCGCCGTTCTTTTCTTCGGATAATCTTCTGAGGTTTGAGTTCACCTGCAGCATAATCAGGGCCACTACGGCAAGGATCAGGGTAAGAATACCAAAGAGTAAAGAGTTATCGGTTTCAACAGGGGCAGCAACTGCAGCACCAGGAGCAGCGGCACCGGGAGCAGGAACTGTTTTGATGTAAGCAAGAATGGCATCAATTTCCTCATTTTTTAAATTAGGAAAAGCATTCATTGCCACATTGTTGTACTCTTTGTAGAGGTTGTTGGCATACGCATCTCCTGTTTTCAGAAAAGCGGCACTGTTGTGGATCCAGGCGTACAGATTATCCTTATTCGTCCAACGGTCTTCTACTCCTGCAAGGGCAGGACCGGTAAGTTTTTTATGCACGGCGTGACAAGAGGCACAATTGGCACTAAAAAGTGCTTTACCGTCTTGCGCTTTTACAGCAACGCTGAAACATAGACTGAACAGGAAAAAAATAGCAGTAAGGCTGGTTTTGGCTATAGATCTAGACACTATCATATGCACATCAATGGTTCTGGTGAGGAAAAATATCCTTGAACGGCTGCAAAAATATGATAGGATTGTGACAATAACTACATCAAACTCAAAAATTTTTAGCCTTTATTTGCCTGACTTTCAACGCCTCCCGATAAAGAGGAGTCAAATATTCTGTTTCAATCAACATTTTAATCCACTTTTGCCGAATGTTTACACGATTAAAAGAGAAATGGAAGGTAAGCTGGTTTCAGTTTGCCCTGATCTTCTCCACTTTTGCCTTTGGAGGAAGCCTTTGTGGCTACCTGGCCCGGCAGGTCTTGTCTGTCACAGCAATAGAGCGCGGAACTGAGTATGTAATCCTATATATTGTGTTGATGACCATCCTCTGGCCCATCTGTGTTTTGCTGGTGAGCATCCCGTTTGGACAGTTCGGATTTTTCAGGGCCTACTTAACCAGAATATGGAGCCGGATGAGTAAAAAAAATACTAAATGATCCATCTGGCCATATTTGCTTCCGGTGCCGGCTCTAATGCCGAAAAAATCATCGCCCATTTTAAGGGGAACGACCGCGTGCAGGTAGCCCTGATTGTGTGCAATAAGCCTACGGCGGGGGTACTGGAAATAGCCCAAAAATGGGGCATAAAGACCCTTTTAATTGAAAAAGAGGGCTTTTTTAGTGAAAAAAGCTGTCTTTTGGCCCTAAAAGAGCATCAAATTGATTTTATTGTTTTAGCCGGATTTTTGTGGAAAATGCCCGAGGCGGTGGTAGCGGCATACCCCAAAAAGATCGTGAATATTCATCCGGCATTGCTGCCGAAGTATGGGGGCAAGGGAATGTATGGAGACCGGGTTCATGCCGCGGTTTTAGCTGCCGGGGAAAAAGAGAGCGGTATCAGCATCCATTATGTGGATGAGCAGTATGATGAGGGCGATATTATCTTTCAGGCCACCTGCCCGGTGGAGGAAGGCGATACGCCGGAAACGCTGGCGTCTAAAGTGCACGCTCTGGAGCACGCCCATTTTGCGCAGGTGATTGAGGAGTTGGTGGGGGGTTGATGATTGACGAGTGCTATTGGGTTACCAACACTCACATACTGTAATTGTAACAAATTGTAAAAAGATTATAAGACGCATGGGTTAGTGCCACCCAAAGAAATGCTTTATTGATATTATCAAATAAAGCAAGGTAAATCGTACCAAATAGTAATCCCGATATAAAAGTCTTTGCGATATATAGAAGTCCATATGGATGTGTGAGACCAAAGAAAATAGCACTTACAAGCATAGAAACAGGCAGGCTGATTTTGAAATAATTGAAAAGCGTCCGTATAATAAGCTGCTGAAATAAAT
Source organism: Sphingobacterium thalpophilum (assembly GCA_943325035.2). Taxonomy (GTDB): domain Bacteria; phylum Bacteroidota; class Bacteroidia; order Chitinophagales; family Chitinophagaceae; genus Sediminibacterium. The sequence continues at coordinate 28,291 of CALPNW020000014.1, forward strand.
ATGTTTCTGCTAAAGGCCCCAATATTAAAAGCAGTAAGAATTTCTCAAAATCATTTGCAAACTGATATCCTTTAACAGAAGGAAATAGTTGCACAAAAATTAATGATTGAATTATTTCAATCAAAAGAATGATCGAACAAAGTTTTAATGGCCGTAACTTTTTGAGATTGTCTAAGAAATCATTGAAGACTTGTATGGGCATATAAAAAACTTAAATTTTAAAACCAAATGTTACTAGTAGATATCTTGGTAACAGCCGATATTCAATTTTAGAATAACCAATGTCAGATATTGAATAGGTTCGAAATGTTTCAGTATTAAATATATTTAGACCAGATAAGGAAATTTTCAGTTTGTCCCTAAATAAGGAGAATGCGCCAGTTAGATCACAAAAATAATAATGATTATTTTTCTTTTCTAAACTTTCAAAAAAATATCGTTCTGTTTTGAGATTAACAAAAACCCTGCTATTGACTTTTAAATGCAGATCTAGAAAGGTAAAATTATCTGAATAAGTATTTGATGGAGTGGCATGTATCCAACTTCGTCCCCACTTAGATCCAATATGATAATTAAATAATCCTTTTAAAACCGAACGAAGTTCAATTCCGTAGTACATGGTTGTATTTGTTATTTCACGGGCATTCGAGTTGTTAACAATATTTTTATAATTTGAATTAGTGCCGCTCAATTGAACTTTTAGGTTTGCACTAATTGGTTTAAAGAAGTAATCTATGCTTGATACTAATGAGGCCAGCTCTTTGTTACTAACCAAGATTGATGTGCTTTTTGTATAAGACTGATTAAGAATAGAATTGGTACTAAAAATTTCCGGATTATGGTTATAGATGAAAAAGAGATTAGCGAAAAAACGATCGCCCCAATCTCCGTGAGTATAGGATAGTGTTGTCGTAGATTCATCTATTTGTCTGAAGTATCCTGTTCCCCTGGAAAACGAACGGTAATCTTTAAGTATATAATTACTATATATATTTTCAAGAGCAGTATTCTGCTGTCGCATAGAGTAATTAAGGAATAACATGTCTTTTGAAGTTGCCTTAAATTCTATACCAATAGAGGAATTTATTCTGAAAGGAGACTGAACTTTAAAAACACTATCGCTCTTGTAGGAGTGATTTAAATAATAAAATCCAATTTGATTTATAAAAGAGAGTTTTTTTATTGTATGTCTATATTTAATATTCAAATACAAGTCTTTTTTAAACAATGTCAGATTATTTTGAAATAATACTGGTTTATTTATTAGCGCAGATTGATTAAAAAGCTTGAGATCTGTTTTTAAATCTTCTCCCCTTCCCTGATAACGCACCTGTATATTAAATAAAGATTGTGCTGATATTTTTTTTATAGCCTGTGCCTGAATGTCAAAAAAGGTAACACAATTCTGACTGAATTGAGCTATGTTATCAACAGTAGTATCTAAGGGAAATAACTCATGATTTATAAAAGGATTTATATGATAATTCTGTGGCGCCTTATTTGTCATAAACCTAGCAGACATAAGTAATAAAGATTTCTCTGAAAGCTTATTTGTAAAAGATATTTTATGATCAAATAAATATGAATTGCTTTGTAACTTCTCATTAAG
>CALPNW020000015.1 GCA_943325035.2 Sphingobacterium thalpophilum
ATACGTCCAAATATACAGGAAGCCATTTATCAGGCTTTATTGTAATCATATCCTTTAAAGTATCAGTTACTACAGTGATGTTTTATCTTCACGTATTAATTATACTTTATGAAAATTCGTATGAAGCATTTAATGCTGGCAACACTGCTTGCCGGCACACTGGTCTCCTGCAAAAATAACGCCCCAAAAGAAACCCGTCTGATTCCTAAAGACGCATTGGCTGTTGTTACATTGGATGCTTTCTCACTTAAAGAAAAGCTCCGGAATGACGGCATTACTATAGATACCCTGCTGGGCAAAATATTCGAAAAAGATTCTGCCGGAAAAACGGACCGGAAAATTTTTGATGACCTCCGCAATAATGCAGGTATCAACTGGAAAGAGAAACTGCATTTTTTTGTAGTACAAAAAAAAGCGGCAGACAACAGTGATCTGTCTGTTATGAACCTGCTCGGAAGCCTGCAGGATGCGGCCAAACTTGAATCATTTATTCAGAACACAGATTATGTGAAGAATAAAAAAATTCAAAAAGACAAGGAGTTTAGTTATATCGAAGGCGGAGAAAACAGCCTGATTGCCTGGAATGGCGAAAACATCATCGCTATGTCCTCTTCCGGTAAGGTAAAGCCCTACTACGATACGCTTCAGATGAAATTCATCATTCCGGAAAAAACTGATCTCACCAAAGAAATGCTTGCAGAAGCAACCCGCATGTTTACGCAAAAAGAAGCGGCTTCCATGAGATCGGTGGAAGGATTCAGGGACATGTTTAAAACCAAAGCTGCCGGTTATTTATTCAGCACCACCAATAATTTACTGGGTTCCTTAACAGGAATGCCTTTGCAATTACCCAAGCTCGAAGAATTACTGAAAAACAATTATTCAGCAGCAACCCTTGCATTTGAAGATGGAAAAATTATTGTAAGTTCCACTACCTATACCAATCCTTTCCTTGGCAGTATCTTAAAAAAATATGCCGGACCAACAGTAGATATTTCGTTGATCAATAATTATCCTTCGCAGCATATCAATGGAATTATGCTGGCTTCTTTTAATCCGGAAATATTTGGCGGAGTGCTGAAGCAACTGGAAGTAGAGGGATTGGTAAATGAATTCCTGAAAAAATCAGGGATCAGCAGCCAGGACCTTTATGCATCACTCAAAGGAGATATTGCAGTAGTTATTTCTGACCTTGGAATTGCAGCCAATGAGCCCCAGCAAAGAGATGACGAGCTTTCGCTGGTAAAAAGAAAGCCGGGCGGAAAAATGATCCTGAATATTCCTGTTGGAAATAAAGAGAGCTTTAGAAAATTAATGAATAAGGCAGCCGAAATGGGTACAGTTCAAAAAACCGAAACCGGCTTCAGAGGAGCCGACCTCATTACAACTCTTGGATTATACCTGGAAGCAAATGACCAGCAACTCATCATTGCCAGCGACTCTGTTACTTACCGTGAATACCTGCAAAAAACAAACAAGGCGGTTATTAATCCGGAAGCACGTGATTATTTCAAAGGAAAATCCACTGCGCTGTACATAGATCTGGCCAACACGATTGGCGGATTCATAAGAGACTCCACCAGCAATTACTATCATTCCATGCTAACTGCAAAAAATACGGTAAAAGATATTATGGCAAGTTCCCTGAATTTTGAAGGCGGAAAAATCAAAGCTGTTTTTGAATTAAGGATGCAAAATGAAAAACAAAACAGTCTGGTAACCCTGATGAGTCTCTTTACCAATATTGCCGCAGATACACGTCTACAGGCAAAACGAGACAGAGAAATGGAAGAGAAATTGTTCCCGTCAGGCATACCGGCAGTAATCAGGGCCAACTAATTTATTCCACATGCTAATTCTGGATCAGTTAATGCCTGTTCCGCTAAAAGAGCGGTTAATCGCAAAAGATTCCTCTGTGTGGAATAAACACCTGCAGTTCAATGCAGGTGAATGGATCAGGATCATTGCTCCAAGCGGAACGGGAAAGACCACATTAATGCATATGCTTTATGCATTAAGACTGGATTATGATGGAACCATATTACTGGGCGACCAGAATATCCGTAACCTGAACTCTGGAGAACTGGCAGTTACCCGTAAACAGAAAATGAGCATCATCTTTCAGGACCTGCGGCTTTTCCCGCACTTAACCGCCAGAGAAAATATTGAGCTGAAAAGAATATTACAGAAACCATTTTGTGATGCAGCGCACATCAGTGAAATGGCAAAGGAACTTGGCATCACCCATATTCTCGATCAACAGGCAGGTATCTGCAGTTATGGGGAACAACAAAGAATAAGTATTCTAAGAGCGCTGGTGCAACCCTTTGAATGGCTGATCATGGATGAGCCATTCAGTCACCTCGATAATGCCAATAAAATAATTGCAGCCAAACTGATTGCAGAAGAATGTACCAAACGAAAAGCAGGTTTCATTATAACTGATCTGGATGACGATGATCTTTTTCCTTATTCAAGAAAGCTTCATTTATAATGAGTCAGCTCAATCATTTATTAAAGAAATTAATCAGGAACAGTGCAGGGCGCACCCGTTTCTCCCTTGCTGTTGCAGGCCTCTCAGTGGCCGTATTTCTTTTATTGACTGCAGTACAGATGCAGGCAGATTACAATGAGCTGCTGAACAGTAAAAACAACCGGGATAGTGTTGCCAATTTTCTGGTGATCAATAAAATTCTCACAGATGCCAATATGGGTAATACCGAATTGGATGATTCTATCATTAATAATATCCGTTCTCAAAATTTTACAGAAGCCATAGGGCGCTTAACACCCGGGAGATTCAAAGCAAGTATACAAAGTAATAGCGCCCGGTTTCCATTTTATACAGACCTCGCTTTTGAAAGTGTTCCCGGTGAATTTATTGATGTGGCAAATAGTGAATGGACCTGGAATGAACAATCGGCTTTTGTGCCCATTATCATACCCAATATGTTTCTGGATTTTTACAATTTCCAGTTTTCACTGTCCAGGGGACTTCCACAGTTAACACCGGCTGTTGTAAAAATGATTGTATTTAAGGTAACAATTTATGGGCCAACCGGATCTGCTTCTTTCAATGGAAAGATTGTTGGTTTCAGTGACCGTATTTCGTCTATGCTGGTGCCGGAAGAATTCATGAAATGGGGGAACCGGTCTTATGCAGCTGATTCTGCAAAAAACGCATCAAGAATAATCATCAGAACAAAAGACCCCGGAAACCCTGCACTAACCAACTATCTGAGAGACCACCAGCTTACAACCGACGCAGATAAAACCAGGTTCAGTAAATACAGAAAAGTAGTAGATGCAGTTGTTGCCATATCGGGAATTACAGGCGCACTGATGCTTGCATTTGCATTACTGGTATTTACCCTTTTTATTCAGTTAACCATTGCTTCCTGCAAAGATGAAATCAATCTGCTCATTACACTGGGAGCTTCCCCACTTCAGCTAAGCCGTTTTTTAATGAAGCAATTCTTTCCGGTAAACGTTTGGCTTGTAGCTGCCGCATTAGCAGGAGTTACCCTACTTCAGTACCTGCTTTACCTTTTACTGGAGAAACAGCAGATATACTTATCGGGTGTGATTTCTGTATATACAATAAGCAGTGCCTTAATTTTGGTTGTCCTGATTTGGCTGGTCAATAAAAAAACCATCAACCGGTATATTTTTAAAGGCTAGCTGCCCGGTTACTCCAGCAAAGTGCAAACGCTCCAGAGTCTGGCAGGCCGGAAAATATTGATTTTGTTATTATTCATCCTTATTTAGTAGAAATTACCCCTGCGTTATTTCACCGTAATTTTTGTAGTGGTATTACTAATTGTTTATTAAAGAGGATAAAGATATTTCGATAGAAATATCGGATAATGGAATTGGTTTTGATACCGCAATTATTCAGCAAAAAAATCAGGGAATTGGTTTCCAGAATATATACAGCAGAGCCCGTTTAATTAACACCGCCGTAAGCATTGAAAGTAAAAAAGGTGCAGGGACCAAAATGATTTTAAAACTCAAGACACAATAATGATGACATCTGTAGCAATGGTAGACGATCACGAATTACTACGCTCCGGATTAGCCGGCCTTATCAATTCTTTCCCAGAATACAAAGTGCTTTTTGAAGCAGAACATGGCCATCATTCGTATGCTGAGAAACGGGGTAAAGGGCTATATACTGAAGGAGAGCAAACCAGAGATATTTAAACAGGCACTCGATTCCGTAAGAAATAATGACTTTTATGTGAATGAACTGGTTAAAAACAAGCTCATTAATTATGTAACCAATGAAGATGATCCTAGGGTTCAAACTTCTATGCTTCTTAATGTTACCGAAGGTGAAGCCCAGTTTCTGAGATGGCTCTGTTTAGACAAAAGCTATAAGGAAATTGCCCAGGAAATGTTTGTGGGAGTTAGAACCATCAACACCCACAGAGATAATCTTTTCAGGAAGCTGGAAATCAATACCAGAGTAGGCCTTGTAGTATTTGCAATAAAAAATGGCATTGTTAGTCTCTGATAAATACCGAAACTATTAACTTTAAGCCATGTTCCGGAAACTGCTTCATGGCTTTTTAACCATAATCATACTGAGCAACTACAATGCTGCTGCTCAGATTCCCATCGGCCAGTGGAGGGAACATAGTAACTATCAGCATGCTATTCAGGTGCTGAAGGGCAACCAGATTTACTGTGCCACAAAAACCAATGTATTTGCTATAGACGATCAGGGAGTAACCACCCGGTTCAGCAAAACCAATGGATTAAATGATGTGGGAGTAAGTTGCATAGGATGGGATGATCTTACCCAACAACTCGTGATCGCTTACGAAAACAGCAATCTGGATATTATCCGGGGCAGTATTGTAAAAAATATAGCTGATATCCAACTGAGCAATGTTTCAGGCAACAAAAGAATCAACCACATCTATTGTAAAAATGGAATTGCCTATTTGTGTTCCGGTATAGGTATTATTTCTGTAGATCTCCGCCGCTATGAAATCAAAGACACCTGGATAATTGGCAACAATGGTAATCAAACAGGAGTCAATGCTATCAGCAGTGATAATAATTTTTTTTATGCAGCCACCGATGAGGGATTAAAGACTACCGCGGTCAATTCAGGCAACCTTTCCAACTTTTCCAGCTGGACCAATACCAGCGGCACCGGCGGGTTAACCAAAGGTGCGGTAGCATTCACCGGTTTAATGAACGGCCGGCTGATAGCGGTTAAAACAGATTCTGTATTTGGTTACACGAATAACTGGAGCCTTTTTTACCACGATCCTTCCTGGCAGATTATCCAGAGTTCCATTTCAGACAACAAACTTCATCTGGCCCAGAAAAACAATACCGGTGGCGCAAGACTCATTGTACTTTCTGCCACAGGCAGCATAGAAAAAATAATCAGTCAGGCAGGTGTGATCTCTTACCCAAGAGGGGCTGTTTCTGTTGCCAATGCTGTTTGGATAGCCGATCAGTATGGGGGCTTAAGCAAGTACAACGGAAGTATTGAACGGTTTATTCCAAATGGTCCTGCAGGCATATCCAGTGGTGAGTTTGCTTTCAGCAACGGAGCAGTATTTACTGCAGCCGGAAGTATTAATAAAGCCTGGAACTATTTGTACAACAGGGATGGCATATTTCAATTTAAAGAAGGCAATTGGACCAACAGGGGGGCATTCAATACCCCTGTGCTGGATTCCGTGCTGGACTTCATAACCATTGCTGCCGACCCCCGTAACGGCGCTGTATGGGCAGGTAGTTATGGGGGCGGTCTCATTCAATTATCAGAAACCGGAACAACCGTATTTAAACAAAGAAACAGCCCCCTTCAGGCTGCAATAGGCGATCCGAATAGTTACAGAATCAGCGGGCTTGCCTTTGATACAGAGCAAAATCTTTGGATCAGTAATTATGGGGCTCCACAGGCATTGAAAGTACTCAAGGCGAATGGAACATGGACCAGTTTTACGATCCCCTATTCTTTAGCTGAAAATGCAACCGGGCAGTTAATAACAGATGAATTCAGACAGCTATGGATTGTGAGCCCTAAAAACAATGGTCTCCTTTGCTACCAGTATGGACAAAGCATAGATAATACTTCGGATGATCGCTGGAAGTTTTACCGGCAGGGAAGTGGCAATGGAAATTTACCCTCCAGCAATGTACTTGCTATCGCAAAAGATAAAAGCGGCAGTATCTGGGTGGGAACGGATGATGGCATAGGAATAATTGATTGCGTGAATGATGTATTTGCCAGCAACGGATGTGATGCAGTGATACCTGTCGTACAACAGGATCAGTTTGCCGGCTACCTTTTTAAAGGGGAACAGGTACAATCAATTGCAGTGGATGGGGCCAATCAAAAATGGATAGGAACACAAAATGGGGCTTGGCTGCTCAGTAAGGACGGACGGAAAATCATTCAGCATTTTACGGCGGCCAATAGTCCGCTGCTAAGTAATGATGTAAAGAAAATAGGCGTTGATCCAACAACAGGAGAAGTATTCTTTGCAACATTTAATGGGATCTGCAGTTATAGAAGCACTTCCACAGAAGCAAGCTCCACTTTCGAAAACATACTTGTTTTCCCCAATCCGGTGCCTCCATCCTACAGTGGCACCATCGCTATCAAAGGACTTTCTGAAAATTCCATAGTTAAAATTACGGAGTTGAATGGCCGTCTGGTTTTTCAAACCAGAAGCCTTGGCGGGCAAGCGATCTGGAATGGCAGAAATTACAATGGACATAAAACTGCCAGTGGAGTTTACCTGGTATTTGTACAAAATGACAATGGCACAGAAAAACTGGCCACAAAAATTATTATAATCAGCGGACGATGAATCAGGAAATAGCACATATAGCCCTTGTTGTAAAAGATTATGACGAAGCAATCGCCTTCTATACCCAAAAGTTGCACTTCGTTTTAATAGAAGACACCATACTCACTCCTGAAAAAAGATGGGTAATGATTAAGCCCAGGGGCAATGGGCATTGTTGTTTGCTGCTTGCAAAAGCGGCTAATGAATTACAGGCGAGCAGAATAGGCAATCAAACCGGCGGAAGGGTATTTTTATTTTTATACACAGATGACTTTGAACGCGACTATAAAAACCTGCAGGACCAGCAGATCAGCATTGTTCGCGGCCCTTTGCAGGAAGAATATGGCATGGTGGTTGTTTTCGAAGACCTGTATGGGAATCTCTGGGACATGATTCAACCAACAAAACCAAAATACTGATCAGGATGCTTCCAATCACTACAGAGAGACTGGTCATCAGAGAATTCAGTATCATTGACGCTGCATTTATTGTTGAACTCATGAACTGCCCCGGTTGGATCAGATTCATCGGAGACAGAAATGTGAAAACAAGATCAGCCGCAAGCAATTATATCCAGGACAAAATTATCCGCAGTTACAGAAACAATGGTTTTGGATTATACCTGGTTTTACTGAAAGACACCAAAACACCCATTGGTATGTGTGGTCTTGTAAAAAGAGAAGGCTTGCAAAATCCAGATCTTGGCTTTGCCCTGTTACCCCAATATGAAAACACAGGCTATACTTCAGAAGCTGCAGGTGCTGTAATACAATATGCCCGGCAGGTCTTACAACTGAAAGAATTAGATGGAATAACTACAGCAGACAATAAAGCTTCGGTTCGCGTTTTGGAAAAAGCAGGATTGATTTTTCTGGAACAGAAGTTACTTCCCGGTCATCCAAACAGCTTTATGCTTTTTACTATGGTTTTGCATAATCAAGCCGTTTAACTAAACTGCTGCTAAAATATCCATCCAGCCCCAGAGATGTAAGAGACCCTGCTTTTACAAGGTCTAAAAAACCATCTTCCCCTACAATTTCCTCATTTAAAAAAACAGCGGTTAACTCACCTATTACAAAAAAAGTACTGTTGTGTTTAACCGGTACTATCTCTGTCAGTTTCATTGAATAACGAACAGAAGAGGCTGCAACAAATGGAGCAATGATGCCTTCTTCATAAATCGGGGTTAAACCGGTTTCTTTAAACTCATCAGCTTCCGGTGAATATTTTGCACTGCACTGATGGGCAGCAGACAAAAAACTTTCATGGATATGATTGATGGTATATACCCCGGTTGACTCTATATTAGAAATTGTATCAGGAGCCGCTGCTTTGGGCCTGTTAATATACCCGATCATAGCCGGATCAGCACCCAGGTGTACGATGCTGCTTACTACCGACAAATTAGCAACACCAATATTGCTCACTGTTCCAATGAGACTTACCGGTTTAAATCCTGTAAGACAATTGATAAAACTGGCCCTGTAAAACCGGTCCCAGCTTTTTATTTCTTCAATAGAGTAGGCTCTCATTTATTAATCCTTATCTGCCTTTGTAATTGGTTTGTAGAATGCTGCTCTGTAAGGACCCGGGAAAGGTATGTTGTCTCCTTTAAGACCATACCAGAGTACGGTATTGAATTCAAGATCAGGAACAGCATCTTCCTTAGTAAGGTCAAATTTTTCAGAACGCTTCTGCCACTCATTCCTGGCAGTATTTTTTTCGTGGAGATTCACCGTAGGTTTAATGGAAGTGAATGGCTTTGCATTTACAATGCTGTTAAAGCTGCGCCACATTGGAGTAGCTGCTGCATCGTACTGACTCATTGGAGCAATACCCAGAATCAGTTCCATCGTTCTTAACATAGACGAAGTGGAATACATCGTATGATCCACAAAGCCTCTCTTTACGAATCCTCCGGCTACATAAGCAGTACTCCGGTGTGCATCTACATGGTCTGCTCCGTTCTGTGCATCATCTTCCAGAATGAAGATGGCCGTCTCATTCCAGATAGGGCTTTTGCTGAGGTACTCCACAAATAAGCCAACTGCATAATCATTATCGGCTACATGCGCATAAGGTGTTGGTCTGCCCAAACGGAGGCCCTCGGTATGGTCATTACTAAAGCGAAGTGAATTGAAACTCGGCACCCCCTTCACAGAGATTAATGAATCAAATTCCCTTTGCCATTGTTTAAAACGAACCGTATCGGGTACAGCATTATTATATCCTGTAAAGTATGGACAAAGATGATTTTCCAGCGCGGGAATATTGGCCTTGTAGTTGTCTGCAAATTCTCCGTAGGTTCTGTAACTAACGCCGGCTTTCTTACAATGATCCCAGATAAATCCTCCTTTATTATTGGCTACTTTCCGGTTTCCTTCGGCATCATATCCACCCCCTCTTCCACCGTAACTGGTTACCCAGTTTTTCTCGAGATAATCGGTTGCATAAGCACCGGTACTCCAGTTATGACCGTCGGCACTCACTTCGCCATCTACATAAAAATTATCGAGTAACACAAATTCCCTTGCCAGCGCATGCTGGTTGGGGGTAATATTTTCTCCGAATAAAGTAAGCCGCGGATCACCGTTGCCTTCTTTCATGTCTCCAAGAACCTGATCGTAGGTTCTGTTTTCCTTAATGACATAAAAAACATATTTAATGGGGCTTGCAGCACCTACCCTTCTGGGGATTGGATTGCCTTCTTCTCCCTGAACAAGCAATTCTTTTACTTTATTGTAAGGTGTATTTCTATACACTACCTGAGAATAAATACTCAGCGCTTCTTCTGCAGGAATATCGATCACACTCATAGTACCCATGAATAATCCAGCTATGTACTGAACGTCTTTTGGACGGTTAGGATCATCGGCATGTCTGTATACATCCTGCTTATTCCCAAAAGGACTGGGGCCATAAGGATTGGCCATAGAAGAAAAGCCCTTGCCATTAGTAACAAAGATCTTTTTGCCAATCACTTTTACATTGGTTGGATACCAGCCAACAGGTATAAAACCCTTGCTTTTACTTTGTACCGGCTTGCTTACATCATATACAGCAAGACAGTTGTTATCTGCATTGGCAACATACAGTGTTTTTTCATCGGTGCTTAAAGCCAGTCCGTTGGTGGTAGAACCATTGGGTGCATCAGGATACAAGGCCACATTCAGTACTTCTATTACTCTTTGTTCGGTAGTATTTATTACAGAAACGGTATTGTCATTTGAATTGGCTACATAAAGCAGTTTCCCTTTTTTTGTCAGCAATAGTTCATTGGGATTATCTCCTACCGGAATTTCAGCGGTAACATTTCTTTTTTCTGTATCAAAAAAGTAAACCCTGTCACAACCCCAGCAACTGATGTACAATTGCTTTTGATCAGGTGAAAGCTGGCAGGAGTAGGCTTCGCCGCCCAACTGATATTCCAGTACTGTTTTTTTTGTTGCTAAATCAATAATGTAAAGCTTGTTGTTTTCCTTGGTAACTACATACAGTAACTGCTTAACATCATCTATTGCTATTCCGGCCGGAGAAATTTTATTAGGCCATTTTTTTCCAAGTACAATTGAATCATTCGCTACCAGCTTCTTATCGGTGATATCATATACCATGATCCAGTTGTCATGCCCGCCGGAGGCATACAATTTTTTTTCATCGCTGCTGAATGCAAGTCCATACCATCCTTTTGCAATTATTTTTGTATCAAGCACGGTTTCTGTTACAGGATCAATCAGCTGAATACTATGAACACCCTGGCCGTTATTGGTAACCGCCATCATTTTTTTAGATTTACTGACCACCAGATTCAAGGGTAAGTCTCCCAAGGGAAAGTTTCTTCCTACCGGTGTAAGAGACCAGCCATTTGGCAGTGTTACTTTATTGGATTCTACCTGCTCAATAGTCTGGGCATTGGTAAATACTGAAAATGTAAGGAAAGTAAACAGGCAATAAAGCTTGTACATAGCAAAAAAATTAGGTAGCTAAGGTACAGATTGCCTGATCAATACAGGAGTGAAACCAATTAAATAATATTAAAAGCCCTATTGTTTTGCAAACTCATAACTCCTGAGTGCTTTAAACTTAAGTCCCTCATTCTCACCCGGAACCACTTTATACTGAATCTGGCGGTACATACCCGAAGGCTTTGACCCGGTAGAATCTGTGGTATACACCGGAAAGCGCCTCATTAAAGTGCCTTCCATCAGCATGTAGGTATCATGCCCTTCATATCCAACACGAAGTTTAGGGTCGTTTACAATATCAGGGAAGCCAATTGGCATAAAATTTTCATTGTTTACAGAACTGACCGCAATTACATTGCCTACCGATTTATCCCCCGGATTGTATACGTATAATACCAGATCGGGAAATACATCATTGTTCAGATCGTCCACTTCTGCCTTCAGTATCCTTCCTTTTATTTCAAAGCTCACTTCACGCGCACCACTGGCAAATCCAACAGGATTAATGGTTAACACGTTCTTTATTTCACTCTTATTATTACAGATCACCTTATAACCGGCTTTACCCAGTTTCATGGTTGTATCTATTTTTCTGAATTGGTTTTGGGCTGTTGCTGAACACATAATACCTAAAACTGCTAAAAAAAGGATGAGTTTCTGTTTCATTGTAAAACCAAGTTACATATTTCTGCGATATTGCCCTCCAACAGAATAGAGTGCATTGGTAATCTGGCCCAATGAACAATACTTAACTGTTTCCATTAATACTTCGAAGAGATTTTCATTATTTACAGCAGCCAGCTTCAGTTTTTCCAGCATTTCCCCTGCCTCAGACCGGTTGCGCAGCTGAAAAGCCAGCAGATTCTGTATCTGTTGTTCTTTTTCCTCTGTAGTACTTCTGATTACTTCAGAAGGTAAGATGGTAGGACTTCCTTTTTTATTCAGGAAAGTATTAACGCCAATCAGCGGCAGTTCTCCCGTATGCTTAAGTGTTTCATAATGCAGGCTTTCCTCCTGGATCTTATTGCGCTGGTACATTCTTTCCATAGCGCCCAATACTCCACCTCTGTCTGTAATTCTCTCAAACTCCAATAAAACGGCCTCTTCTACCAGATCCGTCAGCTCTTCCACTGCAAAACTGCCCTGGATAAAGTTTTCTATATTGGCGGTACCCAACTCTCTGTTAATGATCAGCTGAATGGCCATGGCACGGCGAACACTTTCTTCGGTTGGAGTAGTGATGGCTTCGTCATATGCATTTGTATGCAAGCTGTTACAGTTGTCATAAATAGCATACAAAGCCTGTAAAGTTGTTCTGATGTCATTAAAATCTATTTCCTGTGCATGCAGGCTTCTTCCACTGGTTTGAATATGGTATTTCATTTTCTGAGAACGGTCGTTGGCCTTGTATTTATACTTCATCGCCTTCGCCCAGATTCTTCTGGAAACCCTGCCAATAACACTGTATTCAGGATCCATTCCATTACTGAAAAAGAAAGACAGATTAGGTGCAAAATCATCAATATTCATTCCCCTGCTTAGGTAGTACTCCACATAGGTAAACCCGTTGGAGAGGGTAAATGCCAGCTGGGTAATGGGGTTGGCGCCCGCTTCCGCTATATGATACCCGCTGATACTTACGCTGTAAAAATTCCGGATGCTGTTGTCAATAAAATAAGCCTGTACATCTCCCATCAGTTTCAACGCAAACTCTGTAGAAAAAATACAGGTATTCTGTGCCTGATCTTCTTTTAAAATATCGGCCTGCACGGTACCTCTTACCTGCTTCAAAGCCGTTGCTTTGATCTGCTGGTAAACATCCGCAGGCAATACTTCCTCTCCGCTTAAACCCAGTAATCGGATACCCAGTCCGTCATTCCCTTCCGGCAGTCTTTCCGGAGAGGATGGATTGTAATATATTGGTTTGGGCAGCCGGTCAAATTTTTTGGCAATCACCAGATTTACTTCATCCCACCTATTGTGTTCGGTAATCCATTTTTCACAAAGCTGATCTATCGCAGCATTCATAAAGAAAGCAAGCACAATCGGGGCAGGACCATTGATGGTCATACTCACCGAAGTTTTAGGATCACAGAGATCAAATCCGCTGTATAATTTTTTGGCATCATCCACTGTGGCAATACTTACACCACTGTTACCCACTTTGCCATAAATGTCTGGGCGCGGAGCAGGATCTTCCCCATATAAAGTAACACTGTCAAATGCAGTAGAGAGGCGGATTGCAGGCTGACCGAGCGAAACATAGTGGAAACGCTTATTGGTTCTTTCCGGGCCACCTTCGCCTGCAAACATCCGGGTAGGATCCTCGCCCTGGCGTTTCAGTTCAAACACACCGGATGTAAAAGGAAACTCCCCCGGAATATTCTCCTGCAACTGCCAGCGAAGAATATCGCCCCAGTCTTTGTATCGCGGTAAAACAACTTTCGGGATCCTCGTTCCGCTGAGCGAAAAACTAGTCAGCGGCTGTTTAATCACCTGCCCCCTTACTGTATATTCAAAAAAATCGGACTGGTATTTTTTTACCAATGCCGGCCATTCTTCTATTAATTTTTTGCATTCAGGATGAAGGGATGATTCAAACCCTTTACTGATTTTCTGTAATTCCGTTACCAGCAATTCATTACCGGAAGCAGCCAGAACAGCTCCCTGCAACTGGTACCATTTTGTAGCAAGCGTAGATTGCTCATTGGCCCATGCATCATAACTTCTGTTCTGCTCGGTAATCTCGGCCAGGTAACGAACTCTTTTTGGTGGAATGATCTGAGACTTGGTAGTAGTACTTGCAGTGGAATAAAATAAAGAGGCCGATCCTTTATCATCAAAATCAATGGCACACTTTTCCTTTACTGATAATACAATTTTAGCAAACAGCTGATTTACACCGGCATCATTGAACTGTGCAGCAATGGTTCCGATAACGGGTAAGTCCTCATCAGCAACCGACCACAGCTCATGATTGCGTTTGTATTGCTTTCTTACATCATGCAGGGCATCCAGTGCGCCGGCTTTATCAAATTTATTTATGCAGATCACATCTGCATAATCCAGCATATTGATTTTTTCGAGCTGAGAAGCAGCACCATATTCGGGCGTCATCACATATAAGCTTACGTCACAGAAATCAAGAATAGAAGCGTCACTCTGACCTACACCAGCCGATTCCAGCACCACAAAATCATAACCGGCCTGTTTACAGATATTGATAGCGTCCTGAACATGCGCACTCAATGCGGTATTATCGTCTCTGGTTGCAAGACTGCGCATATAAGCCCTTGGATGAGAGATAGCATTCATCCGGATACGGTCTCCCAGTAATGCACCCCCTGTTTTTTTCTTGGAAGGATCAACAGAAATAACTGCAATGGTTTTGTTGTCATATAAATGCAAAAATCGTCTGACAATTTCATCTGTTACAGAACTTTTTCCAGCACCACCGGTTCCGGTGATACCCAGCACAGGAATTGTCTGCTTCTCCTTATTGACAGCAGCAACTGTATCGTTATTCTTTTGCAGACCGTTTTCTGCATTGGAGATCCGGCGGGCAACAACCCGCACATCATTTACTTCTCCCAGTGTCATCGGGTTTGTGTAAATTTTTGCAGCTTCCGGTAAAAAATCACAATGCTTAATCACATCTTCGATCATCCCTTCCAAACCCATATGACGTCCATCATCCGGACTGTAAATTCTGGTGATTCCATACTGATGCAATTCCCGGATCTCTTCGGGCAATATGGTTCCGCCGCCGCCACCAAATATTTTGATGTGCCCGCAACCGTTCTGATCGAGCAGGTCTTTCATATATTTAAAAAACTCTACGTGCCCTCCCTGATAACTGGTGATAGCTATTCCCTGGGCATCTTCCTCAATGGCACATTCCACAATATCAGCAACACTCCTGTTGTGCCCCAGATGAATAATTTCGGCGCCCTTAGACTGCAATATTCTACGCATGATATTGATGGCAGCATCATGGCCATCAAATAAACTGGCAGCCGTTACAATTCGAACCTTGTGTTGAAGTTTATAAGCCATAGTAATTCTGAATTCAGGGCCAAAAATACTGTTTTAAAGTTAATGTTAACGGGTGTTAGCTTTTAATTCAGGAGCTATATATTAGATTTTAACTACCTTAATTGTTACAATTAATCATCATGCGTTTTGCAGTAACCGTTAATCAGCAACAGGCTCACCCGATAATAACATTAAAAGACAAGGCTTCAGGCTGCAAAGCAGAGATCTTTGCTTTTGGAGGAATGCTCAATGCTTTTCATGTACCGTTGAAAAACAAACTGCTGAACTGCATAGAAGGATTCAGCTCTGTTGCAGATGCAAGAAAAAATATTGCCAACAGTTTCAGGAGTGCCAAAATAAGTCCCTTTGTTTGCCGCATGCGCAATGGAAGCTATACGCTGGGAGAAAAAAAATACAGGGTGCGTAAACATTATCTGGGGGAACATGCCATCCACGGATTGGTATACGATGCCAGTTTTATTATTAAAGAAGAGACCGCTACAGACGACTTTGCCGCTGTAGTACTAAAATTCACCTACAAGAAAACCGACCAGGGTTATCCATTTGCATTTGACATCAGCCTGCACTGGAAACTGGAAGCCGGGAATAAACTTTCGGTGACTACTTCTGTGATTCATAAAAATGCTCAACCCATCCCCTATGCAGATGGCTGGCATCCTTATTTTACCCTGGGAGGAAAAGTAGACAGCCATACACTTCAGTTTAATGGAGATACCCAGCTTATTTTTGATAATGACCTGCTCCCAACCGGTAAAAGAAAAAAAGATACCCGTTTTATAAAAGGCTTACCCCTTAAAGGTATTTTTCTGGATAACTCATTTGAATATATTCCGGGAGCATCCCGTAAGTGTGTACTGAAGAGCAAAGATCTTCAGCTAATAGTAGAACCTGACGCAACCTATCCGGTTCTGCAGATCTACACACCCGTTTCGCGCAAAAGCATTGCTATTGAAAATCTCAGCGGGGCACCGGATAACTTTAATAATGGCATAGGATTAATATTGCTGGAGCCGAACAAAATATATTCATTCAGCACCAGCTATATGATCACTGCTTTATAAACTAAAGCACTACTACTGCGGTAACAGAAATTTCTACATTCACACCACGTGGCAGCCCTTTTACAGCAACGGTTTCGCGGGCAGGGAACTGGCTGCTGAAATAAGAACCATACACTTCATTCACCTGTGCAAACAATGCCATATCGCTCAGGAAAATGGTTGTTTTAACTACATGCTCCAATGATACTTTTGCTTCGGCAAGTACCGCCTGAACATTTTTCATAACCTGATGTGTTTCGGCCTGAATACTAGAGAGTACCAGTTCACCTGTTTCAGGATTCAGTGCAACCTGACCACTGGCAAATACAAAACCATTGGCAATAATTGCCTGGTTATAGGGCCCGATAGGTGACGGCGCATTATCTGTTTTAATTACTTCTTTAGGCATATGTTTGTTTTGAGAACCGGCAAATTGGTTTATTTTAATCAACCTGCCAACGTAAATTTGTATTTTATTGAAACAGATGCATATTGTAATCAGGTCTACGGACTCACAAAAAGAATTGTTGGCGCAATTATTAGAAAATTCTTCAGCAACAGTCAGCTGGGTGGATAATGGCATCAATCCGCCTGAAGCTGCCGCTTATTTTGATTTTTGTTTTGAGGAGGAAGGATATGCATTTGAATCAGTCAGCCATCAACCCGTATTTGTGAATGCCGTGCTTGTAACTTCTGCTGAACTACCGGCTAACTGTATCCGCTTTAACGGATGGAATGGGTTCATCAATCAACGCCTGTTAGAAATAGCCACATCCAATCCGGCCAATATTGAAAAATCACTTCCGGTAATGGAAGCGATGAACTTTAAATACATCAATGCTCCGGATGAACCTGGCATGATGAGTGCAAGGGTGGTGGCCATGATTATCAATGAAGCCTATTTTGGGCTGGGCGATCAGATCAGTTCTAAAAAAGAGATGGATACCGCCATGAAGCTGGGCACCAATTATCCATACGGGCCGTTTGAGTGGAGTGAAATGATCGGGTTAAAAAAGATACATGCATTATTAAGTAAACTGTCCAAAAGCAATGCCAGATACACTATTGCGCCAATGATCCATAAAGAATTAAACGATTTATTTGTAGATTTAAGTTGATTGGAATAAATATTTAGTTATCAATATACCCTAGCAAACAAATTAATGGCACTACTGCTACACATAGACACAGCTACTGAATACGCAGGCGTTTGCCTGAGCGGGAACAGTACTATTATTGGCATTGAGGAAAATAATAATCCAAAAAATCACGCCGGATTTCTGCAACCCGCTATACAGAAAATAATGCAGCAGTCCGGAAAAACATTGCAGGACCTGGATGCCATTGCTGTGACCGGAGGACCGGGCAGTTACACAGGCATTCGTGTTGGAATGGCTTCTGCAAAAGGCATCTGTTTTGCACTAAACAAGCCCCTGATTGTACTCAACACGTTGCAGGTAATTGCACAGGCAACGCTTAAAGCTATGCAGCAAGGGGAGCAACGCCCTGAACCAGGCTTTTTGATTTATCCGATGATTGATGCCAGAAGAATGGAAGTATTTGCCGGCATTTATACAGAAGACCTTACTCCTGTTGGGGAATCGGCAGCTTTGGTACTCGAAAAAGAGTTTTTTGCCTCCCTAACATCAAATTTCTCCATTGTTTTCTGCGGAAACGGGTCCTTAAAAATTCCTGTTGAGTTTTTAGGCAGTACCAGAATAGTATCTCCTGCACAACATAATGTAAACCATATGATTACATTGGCAGAGCAGGCTTTTTCCCATAATGAATTTGCCGATCTGGCTTATGCAGAACCCCTTTATGTGAAGGAATTCTACAGCACAAAGCAATAATTAAAATAGGGAGCCCAAGCAGTATTGTGAAAAATCATACTATGTTGGGCGCAAAATGTAGTAACTTTGTGATACAGACATAGTTTATCACCCCCAATTTAATTCTATTGTCATGAATCCGACAACACAATCCATTATCCTGGTCAACGGTGGAGAACCCATCAAAGTTGACTTCCTACATGCCAAAAAAGCATCTCTGGTCCTACGATCTATCAATCACAAACTTCGCCAACAGATTATTAAGCTGCTCGATGAGCATGTAAAAATGACTGTTACCGAACTGTATGTAAAACTCAGACTGGAACAGTCCGTTGCTTCACAGCACCTGGCTATTTTAAGAAGAGCAGGCATAGTGAGTACTTCAAGAGAGGGCAAATTCATCTATTATTCGGTCAATTACACAAAATTGAACGAAGTGGTTGGCTTTGTTAAGAATCTGGTGGATTAATGTATTTTTGCAAACTGATGGGCTGATCCGGTTAAATGGATTGGTCTGGTCATTGCTATACACCATCAAATCTCATATTATGTTCATCAAACAACTATACACCGGCTGTTTAAGCGAATCCGCGTACTTTATTGAAAGTAACGGAATTGCAGCAGTGATTGATCCGCTTCGCGATATCGAGGACTATCTGATACTGGCCAAAGAAAGAAACGCGGTTATCAAATACATTTTTGAAACGCATTTTCATGCTGATTTTGTGAGCGGGCATCTCGATCTGGCTGCAGCTACAGGAGCCACCATTGTGTATGGCCCCGATACTGTTACCAGATTTCAGGCGCATGTTGCAAAAGATGAAGAGCTGTTTCAAATAGGTGAAATAACCCTACAGGTTTTACATACACCCGGACACACGCTGGAAAGCAGCTGTTATTTATTGAAGAATGAAACTGGTAAAGATACTGCCATCTTTACCGGCGATACCTTGTTTGTAGGTGACGTCGGACGCCCTGATCTTGCACAAAAAGCCAATGAAATCACTATGCAGGATTTGGCAGGAATGCTGTACGAAAGCCTTCAGAAAAGAATCATGCCGCTTGCAGATGATGTGCTGCTTTATCCGGCCCACGGTGCAGGAAGCAGTTGCGGAAAAAATCTTGGACCAGAAACATTCAGTACAATAGGTGAACAGAAAGCAACCAATTACGCTTTGCAACCTCAATCAAAAGATGAATTCATCCGATCTGTAACAGAGGGATTAGCTGCTCCGCCGCAATATTTTCCGATCAATGCAAAGATCAATAAAGAGGGTTATGAAAGTCTTGATTCGGTGCTCGAAAAAGGTCTGCAACCCTTAAGTATTGCAGCTTTTAAAGAGAAAATAAAAAACAACCTGTTTATTTTAGATACGCGTAATTCAAGTGATTTTATCAATGGATTTGTGCCTGGTTCTGTAAGCATTGGGTTAGACGGAAGATTTGCAGAATGGGCAGGAAGCATCTTGCCATTTGATCAGCCGATGATTCTGGTTACAGAAAAGGGGAAAGAAAAAGAAAGTATTGTCCGTTTGGCCAGAGTAGGATTCGACAAAATAGAAGGATACCTCGATGGCAGTTATGAAGGCTGGCTGGCAGCCGGAGAAAAAATAGATATGATCATTGATGTTGAAGCCGATGAAATGGCTATGGACATTGATTTTGATCCAAACATGGTAATTGTAGATGTACGAAAGCCCAATGAATATGCAGACGGTCATATAAAAGAGGCCATCAATATTCCTTTAGACACGCTTACAGATCCCGGAAGCATGGCCAATATGGACGATAATCACAATATTTATCTCCACTGTGCAGGAGGATACAGAAGTGTGATTGCTTCATCACTCATCAAGCGCCAGGGAATTCATAATATCAGAAATGTAACAGGAGGCTTTGCAAGGATTAAGGAACTGTCCGATAAATTTGACATCGAAAAAGAAGCGGCTGTACTGAATTAAATTTCCACGACCATTTATTGGAGCAGATTTTTTGCATGAACTGCAGGATCATAGTTCCATTTCCATCTGCGATGACTCCAGAGATAGTTGGAAGGGCGCTTACGGAGTTCTGATTCTATAAAGGTCTTGTAATCGAGTGTCATTTTACCTTCAGGAAGTGCATTGGGGGTAGTGGTATACAGGGTTAATTCAGATTGATAATAGCCCCTTTTGATGCGGTAATAGGTGGCAAATACAACAGCGGTGTTTTTTTGTCTGGCACCATTTTCCGGACCCGGCACAAATGGGGTAAGCTTACCCATGAAATTAACCAAGTAAGCATCCTGTGTTCTGCGGGGATTCTGATCTGCAGCAAGGGCCAACGAATAAATTCCGGAGGCGTAATCGGTGAACCTTGTTTTAAAATCACTGGTAGGCACCAATATCGTTTTGAATTTGCTGCGCATCCTATAAATGATTCTATCAAATATTTTATTAGACAAGGGTGCATAAACACCCAGAAAAGGATATTTCATATTGGCGCCATAGGCCAGATTTACAAACTCCCAGTTAAAAAAATGTCCTCCATGAAGCTGTACACTCTGCCCGGTTGGAAACAGATCATTCACCACTTCATAATTACAGATAAATCTTTTGTTCATCTCCTCCTCAGAAATTGAAATGAGTTTAATCATTTCAATAAATGTATCCATCAGCTGGTGATAAAAATCCTTTTCTATCCGCAAACGTTCTGCTGCAGTTTTTTCAGGAAACGCCAGCAGCAGATTACCCCGGACAATTGCTTTTCTGTAACCGAAAACATAATAGATCAGCAGATAAAATGCATCCGATATTAAATAAATCAGTTTCCAGGGGAGCAGGGAGAAAGCGTAAAACAGCGGATAAACAATATAGTACATAGCAGAAATCTTGAATCTAAAGAATCACATTTTGTAAAATAGCACTTTTGCCGGTATGATCGGTATTGTAATGCAGCCCACGGCTTTCTTTACGAAGCTGTGCCCCTTTTACTATGAGGTATGCAACTGTAATCAGGTTTCTGAGTTCACATAACTGGGGAGAAAGTTTGGTAGATCTGTACAGTTGTTCTGTTTCATCAAACAACAGATCAAGCCGCTTCATGGCCCTTTCCAGGCGCACATCGGTACGAACAATACCTACATAATCACTCATCACCGATTGCAGTTCTTTTAAACTCTGCGTAATCAGAATCATTTCTCTTGGCTCGGATGTTCCGGTAGCATTCCAATCCGGAAGTTCCAAAGAAAAATCAATGGTACCGATCTGTTGGGCACTGTCCAGAAAGCAGCGATGAGCAAATACCATGGCTTCCAGCAAACTATTACTGGCAAGCCGGTTTGCACCGTGTAATCCGGTACTGGCACACTCTCCACAGGCATAGAGATGGCGTATGGATGTTCTGCCCCACTCATCTGTTTTGATTCCACCACAGCTGTAATGTGCTGCTGGTGCAACAGGTATAAATTGCTCCATAACATCTATTCCAATACTCAAACACTTTTCATAGATATTCGGAAAATGATGAATGAATTGTTCTTTGCCCATATGCCTGCAATCGAGGTACACCTGTTCTGTTCCTGCACGTTTCATTTCATTGTCTATTGCACGGGCAACTATATCTCTTGGTGCAAGGTCTTTTCTGGAATCATATTTTTCCATAAAAGCTTCTCCCGATTTATTCCTGAGTATAGCACCATCCCCTCTTACCGCTTCGGTGATTAAAAAAGAAGGTGATACACCCGGTTCATACAATGCCGTTGGGTGGAACTGTATAAACTCCATATTCTCAATCTTACCTTTTGCCCTGTATACCATTGCAATACCATCGCCAGTGGCAATACGCGGATTGGTAGTAGTTCTGTATGCCTGGCCACATCCGCCAGATGCCAGCAAAATTATTTTTGCAGCAATTTTTTCTATCTGGTTCGTATGCAGATTCAACACATAAACTCCATAACAGGTAATATCCGGAGTGGCTTTAGTAACCAGATAACCCATATGATGCTGGGTGAGCAAATCAACTACAAAACAATGATTCAATAAATGAATATTGGGTAACGCATCTAATTGCGAGAGCAAGGCCCTCTCCATTTCTTTTCCTGTTACATCTTTGTGGTGTAAAATTCTGTTTTCACTATGGCCGCCTTCTTTTCCAAGACTATAACTTCCCCCCTCATCCTTATCGAACTCGGCACCATAGGCAATGATTTCCTTAATACGTTCAGGGCCTTCCTTTACCACTATTTCAACAACCGCTTCATTACAAAGGCCATCTCCGGCTATTAAAGTATCTTCTATATGCTTTCCGTAACTGTCGCGGTCTTCATTCCATACACCCGCAATACCACCCTGGGCATATTTGGTATTGGTTTCGTCTGCCTGTGTTTTGGTAATGATGGTGATGCGTTTGTCCGGAAATTCCCTGGCGGTTTTAAGCGCATAGGTAAGACCTGCAATGCCCGATCCAATCACTAAAAAATCTGTTTGCATTCCATAGCATTTAGTGGTAAAACAAAACGGGTTATGCCGGATTCACCCAGGCATCACTTTCTTTGAGCAGTCTGATCAGCTCATCAACAGCAATATCACTGTCTATATTTCTCTTCATGATCTCTTTTCCCTTGTAGAGTGTTATTTTTCCAACACCACTTCCTACGTATCCGAAATCGGCATCAGCCATTTCACCGGGTCCGTTTACAATACAGCCCATGATGGCAATTTTTACCCCTTTGAGATGATTGGTTACACTTCTGATTTTTGCAGTAGTTTCCTGCAGATCAAATAATGTTCTCCCGCAACTCGGGCAACTGATGTATTCTGTTTTAGAGATGCGTGTTCTGGTTGCCTGTAATATGCTGAAAGCCGATGAATTAATAAACTGTTCTACAGAACTGTTGCTGCTGTAGTTTCTGCCGCTGGTATCCATGGTATCCGATACAGACCGCAACTTGTAGCTCTCTGCAGACATGCCCAGGCATATACCATCCCCAAACCCATCCAGCAGTAAAGCACCGCATTCGGTGGAGTAGTGTATCAGGTGTTCATCAGGAGATTGCCAGTGACTGTCTGTAATTAATACAACCGGATTTTTTATAGCCCTGTTCATCAGTTCCATGAACATTCTGCGAATGGATGGCATAGCATGTTTGTTGCTGCTGCTTAAACAGATAACCACAGATGGGTCATTCGCAATTGATTCCAGATAAGTAAAGTCGTTAATCGGCGTATCATCATTAAAACAATCGAGCAGTACAAAATTCATTGGAGCGCTCCTGCCTGTTGCGGCATAGCCGGATGCATCAAACAGCGGAACATATTTTTCCGGGTCATTACAGGCCAACCAGGTTGCGGGATATACCACCACTTTCAGGGTTCCGGGTAATGCAAAGCTTAATTCCTGATTTCCGGTAAAAATATAATCGGCTGCAGCATCACCAATATTCCATTTATCGGTAGAAGCATCATATTTATATCCGATGGCTTCCAGATCCGCAGGGGTAATATGGTTTCTTTTACTGTAGTCTGCAATTACAACGGGCACCTGTTTAGCACCAATATTTCCTACTGCAAAACTGTCCCTGCGTGCATAATGAAATGGATCATAGGGAACTTTACTGATTGGGGGAACGATACCATAACCCCTACCGCTCTTTGGATTTTCTACTGCAGCATTGTAGCGTTTCACCAGATCCCTGCAAACCGGAATTTCAAATTCCGGATCTTCGGTAAGGCTTACCCTTACCGTATCTCCAATACCATCTTCTAAAAGTGTTCCGATACCTGCAGCACTTTTTACCCTTCCATCCTCACCGTCTCCTGCTTCTGTAACACCCAGGTGCAATGGATAACATTCTCCGAATTCTTTCTCCATCTGCATAACCAGCAACCGGTAAGCCTGCACCATTACCTGGGGATTACTTGATTTCATGCTTAGTATGATGTTGTGGTAATCTTCTGCCCTGGCGATCCGTAAAAATTCCATAGCACTTTCCACCATCCCGATGGGTGTATCCCCATAGCGGCTCATGATACGGTCGCTCAGCGACCCGTGATTGGTTCCAATGCGCATTGCGGTACCATGCTCTTTACAGATGGTTACCAATGGGGTGAACCGTTCGCGGATCCGCTCAATTTCTTCTACATATTCTGCGTCGGTATAATCAATCTGTTCAAATTTCTTTTTGTCTACATAGTTACCCGGATTCACCCTTACTTTTTCAACGATCCTGGCTGCAATCTCAGCGGCATTGGGGGTGAAATGAATATCTGCAACCAACGGGGTGGAATATCCGCGTCTGCGTAATTCGTTTTTGATATTCAACAGATTCTCCGCTTCCTTCTTAGACGGGGCGGTAATCCGCACCAGCTCTGCTCCTGCTTCTATACAACGGATGGCCTGTTCAACAGTGGCCATAGTGTCCATGGTGTCTGTGGTGGTCATCGTTTGCAACCGGATAGGATTACCGTTGCCAAGTAATAATTCGCCGATCCTGACCTCACGGGTCTTTAAGCGGCTGTATTGGGTGAGCGAGTTACAATATAGTTGCATGTATGACTTACTTTATCGGTTATCTTTTTCCTTCTAAAAAACCCTGTTGTTTCAGAATGCCGGTAAGAATTTCTTTCTGGATATCCTTCATGGGCGCATCTGCAGCCGCCTCCACATTCAATACAAAAAAGAAAGGGTGTTTGTTCTCTACGATCCAGCCAACCATCCAGCCAATGCATTTTCCATTAGCAAGAAACCCTGTTCCTGTTTTATAACTCAGCTGATAATTGGCATTTGATTCCTGCAGCATTACCCGTTTAACGATTTCCTGAGTTCGTTTCTGAAAAGGCAACTGGCCAAAGTATAATTTTTTGATCAGGCCAAGTTGTTCATCAGCGGTGATTTTCAGGGTATTGTTCACCCAAAAACGGTCTATTTCATTTCCAACCTGATGGTTGCCATATTTTAAACTATCCAGCCAGTGCTGCATGGTATCTTTTCCGATTCTTCTGGCAACTTCCTGGTAATAAGGTAATGCAGAAACCTTAAATGCTTCTTCCATGGTAAGGTCCTTGTTCCAGTCTTTTGCAGTATCTCCATTGGGGAATGTACGTACGATACCGTCCCAGGGAATGACCATTTTTTCATTCGTGATCTTTCCGGTTTCAATGCCTATCAGAGAGTTCACCACTTTAAAAGTGGAAGCTGGCAGAAATGCCGTATCACGGTATCTCTTCAGGTTGTAAATGATAAAATTTCCGGTACCGTTATCGTAAATGCCAAAGCTTCCGGTAACACCCTGTTTGTCAAAAAACGGTTTGATCAAATTGTCTTCTTTCACATTATTGGGAGAGCAGGAAGCGATCATCAGCATGAAGCCAAGTGAAAGAGATAAAAATGGTATGGTGTTGAATTTGAAATAACCCATTATATGATAATTTATAGTTTGTCTGCGTGCAATAATTTAAACCCTCAATTTTTCAAAACCCCCAACTCCTTTCCCACTTTAGTAAATGCTGCAATGGCTTTATCCAGGTGTTCCTGTTCATGTGCCGCACTCAGTTGTACCCGGATTCTTGCAAGCCCTTTGGCTACCACCGGATAAAAGAATCCAATTACGTAGACCCCTTCATTGAGCAGCTTTGCTGCAAAATCCTGGGCAACCACTGCTTCATATAACATGATCGGTACAATCGGATGATCTCCCGGTTTTATGTCAAAACCCGCTTCGGTCATTTTTGTTCTGAAATAGCTGGTATTATATTCCAGCTTATCGCGCAAAGTGGTTGCGGATGTAAGCATATCAAGCACCGCAATAGAGGCGCCTACAATGCTTGGCGCAAGTGTATTGGAGAACAGATAAGGTCTGCTGCGCTGGCGAAGCATTTCTATGATCTCTTTACGTCCGGAAGTGAATCCTCCGCTTGCACCGCCCAGGGCCTTCCCCAGTGTGCCTGTAATAATATCAATACGCCCCATAACCCCTCTGTATTCGTGGGTGCCACGTCCTGTTTTTCCCAGAAAACCCGAAGAGTGACATTCGTCTATCATCACAATTGCATCGTATTGATCGGCGAGGTCACAAATCTGATCGAGTTGTGCAATTGTTCCGTCCATGCTGAATGAACCATCAGTAACAATTACACGGCTTCTGCAACCTGCACTCTCCTTGAGTTTTTCCTCAAGGTCTGCCATGTTATTGTGCTCATACCGGAAGCGCTGTGCTTTACACAACCGAACACCATCAATAATAGATGCGTGATTTAAAGAATCACTGATGATGGCATCTTCCTCTCCAAACAGCGGTTCAAACAACCCTCCGTTCGCATCAAATGCTGCGGCGTATAGGATGGTATCTTCTGTTCCCAGAAAATCAGCAATCTTTTTCTCCAGCTCTTTATGGATATCCTGGGTGCCGCAGATAAAGCGTACACTGCTCATTCCATAACCATGCGTATCGATGGCTTTGTGGGCTGCTTCAATTACTGCCGGGTGAGAAGAAAGTCCCAGATAATTATTGGCACAAAAATTCAGCACCTGCCTGCCATTTACGGTAATTTCAGGGCCCTGCTCACTCGTAATGATGCGTTCCTGTTTAAAAAGTCCGGCCTTTTCAATTTCATCCAGTTCCAGACCAACTCTAGCTACAAATTTCTCGTTCATAATACAATCATTAGAACGGCAAAGATAGGGGTAGTTTGGGGTTAATATTGAATGATATAACGAAACAAGCCCCTATAAACGAGCTGTTTACAGGGGCTTGTGACCAGAATTTATGATGACTGGAATTATTCTACACCAAGCAATTCCACTTCAAATATCAGGAGGGAACCCGGAACTATTTTATCTCCTTTTTGCTGATCACCATAGGCAAGATCTGCAGGAACGAACAGTTTCCATTTACTGCCTACAGACATTAACTGTAAGCCTTCCTGCCATCCTTTGATCACATTGCCCAATGGAAAGCTGATCGGCTCGCCACGGTCTACAGAACTATCGAATATTTCTCCGCTCAATACAGTTCCATGATAATGACATTTTACTGTGTTGGCCAGCGTTGGTTTTTTTGCCGTATCTGAACCCGCTTTCATGATTTCATACTGCATACCACTAGGCAATGTAACAACACCGGCCCTTTTGCCATTTGTTGCTAAAAATGCTTCGCCTGCCTTACGTGCAACAGAAGATTTTTTTGCACTGATGTTCTGCTGAAAACTGCCAATGCAATTGTCCAGTAACCCATCCGCAATAATGGGCTTCTTGCCTTGTAATGCATCTGTCATGCCTTTTTGAAATACGGCAAGGTTTAATGGGTCAAGCCCCTGGGATTTTAAGTTCTGCGCAATACGCATTCCGAGTGCATAACTGGCACTGTCTGTGCTGTTTTTTAAAATACTGGCTGCTGGTTTCGCAGCAGGCTGCGCTGAAGGCTTAACAGCAGATTTCACAGCAGGCTTGGTTGTTTTTACCTGAGCAGAAGCTGCAGTAACAGCAGTTACAAGAATAAAAGAAAAGAATAATTTTTTCATCGGTTGTTTGAATAATTAATTGGTTACAATATTAGGATAAAAGTGATTGTATAGCTGTTGCATATTTGCTAAAATCAAATTCTTTGATCGTTTTATTCATCATTTCAGCAATTTTTTCTGTTCCAAGATTACCAATACTCCCTTCGTGGGTATGATTCACTTCCGTTGAGTAAGTAAAATCTCCCGTTTCAATAGCTTCTCCCACCTGTTTATAGGCGTCTCTGAAAGGAACTCCGCCCAGAACCAGCTTGTTCACTTCCTCTACGCTGAAAAGAAACCGGTATTTCTCGTCTTCCACAATGGATTCCTTTACAGTGATATTGGAGAGCATCAGGTGAACCATCTGTAAACAATTCCGAAGCTCCGTAAATGCAGGAAAAAGATGTTCCTTCAATAACTGAAGATCCCGCTGATAACCGGAGGGCAGATTGGTGGTCATCATTGCAATCTCATTCGGCAAAGCTTTTAAGCGGTTGCAATACGACCTGACCAGTTCAAATACATCCGGATTTTTTTTATGCGGCATGATACTGGAACCGGTAGTGAGTTCCGGAGGAAAAGATACAAAACTGAAATTCTGGTTCAGGTACAAGCACATATCCATGCTCAGGCGGGCCAGGGTATCTGCAATATTGGCCATAGCCGCAGATACGATCCTTTCGGTTTTTCCCCTGCCCATTTGAGCGTACACTACATTGTAATTGAGGTTGTCGAAGCCAAGCAACTCTGTTGTCAGCGTTCTGTTGATCGGAAAGGAAGACCCGTACCCTGCAGCAGACCCAAGCGGATTTTTATTAACGATCCGATAGGCTGCCTCAAGTGTGATAAGGTCATCCACCAGACTTTCTGCATATGCACCAAACCATAAACCAAATGAAGAGGGCATCGCCAGTTGAAGATGCGTATATCCGGGTAATAAATGCTTGCTGTACTTTTCGCTTTGTTGCTGTAGCAAAACAAAAAGCTGATGGGTATCTTCTACCAGCTCCTTAACGGAGGAACGTAAAAATAATTTTATATCTACCAACACCTGGTCGTTCCTGCTTCTGGCACTGTGAATTTTTTTTCCTGTATCGCCTAATTGCTGAGTGAGTAAAAATTCTACATAAGAATGAATATCCTCCACCCCGTCAGGAATCATAAAATCCGGCGCAGTAACTTTTAGATAAATCTGTTGCAATGCTTTCACCAGCTGATCCGATTCGGTTTGCGTAAGCAGCCCAACGGTGGCCAGCATTTTTGCGTGGGCAATAGAACCCAATACATCAAAGGGGGCCAGTAAACGGTCAAACTCTTTGTCTTTTCCAACAGTAAACTGATCCACTGCTACTGCTGTACTGGTATTAGTTTTGCTCCACAACTTCATACTATTTCTTTTAAAAGCTGAATATACAATTCAATCCCCTGACCAATTTCTTCCAGAAAAATAAACTCATCTGCGGTATGACTTCTTGCACTATCCCCCGGACCAATTTTTAAAGTAGGGAAATTCATGAGCGCTTTGTCGCTGGTAGTAGGACTTCCATAATAGGACCGTCCAAGCTTAATGCCGGATTGCACCAGCGGGTGATCTAAAGCAATAGAGGTAGACCGGAGTCTTGTACTTCTTGGAGTGATCACTGCCGAAACATTTTCCTTCAGTAATTCCAGTACTTCCTCAAAAGTATACAATTCATTTACCCGTATGTCTATCAGATAATTGGCATGGGCCGGAATTACATTGTGCTGTTTATTGTCTGTCTGAAAAGAAGTGACGGTCATTTTAGAACCACCCAGCAGATCACTCACTTTACTGAACTGATAATTTCTGATCCATTCAATATCATCTATGGCCTTGTACAAAGCATTTTCTCCCTCATTCCTGGCAGCATGACCCGCAACACCAACTACTGCAGCATCCACTACCATCAGTCCGCGCTCGGCCACTGCCATGTTCAGTAAGGTTGGTTCCCCGACAATGCCAAAACTCAAAGGAGGAAGGAGTGGCAATAATGCTTCTATCCCGTTGGTGCCGGAAATCTCCTCTTCGGAACTGGCAGCAAACACAATGTTGTAAGCCATATTTTCCTGCTCATAAAAATGCAGGAAAGCCGCAATGAGTGAAACCAGACAACCGCCTGCATCATTACTGCCCAAACCAAATAGTTTGCCTTCTTTTTCTGTTGGCATAAACGGATCAACAGTATACCCTTTGTTGGGTTTAACCGTATCATGATGCGAATTGAGTAAAATAGAAGGCTTGGATAAATCGAAGTGCTTATTGACTGCCCATATATTATTGAGAAACCGGTTTGGTTTTACCTGGTGCAGCCTGAAAAAGTTTTCAATGACAGATGCGGTCTTATCTTCCTCCCTGCTGATAGAAGGTGTAGCAATCAGCTGCCTGAGTAAATCAACTGCTGCAGTATATAATATCGTGTTGTTAGTCATTTGTAATAGTTGTACCTGAACGTCCCTGTACCATTTCATTCAGGTTATTTG